>JAICWY010000069.1 GCA_025934645.1 Vulcanimicrobiia bacterium | reverse complement strand
CGAAGCCGGAGCCGCCGATGCCGCGGCTGCGCGCGTTTCGGCCGCGAGCGTAGCGTTCGTAAATCAGCGGCATATCTTCTGGCGGAATGCCGATGCCGCTGTCGCCTACCGCTAGAATCACTTCGCGTTCGCTTGCACCCAGCGTCACGCGGATCGGCGATCCCGCCGGTGAATATTTAATCGCGTTGCTCAAGAGATTGTCCAGCACTTGTTGCAAGCGGCCGCGATCCGCACAGATTGGCAAGCGTGCCGGCGCCTCCAGCGCGATGCCTTCGCGCGCCGCATAGATATCCATCACCTCGCGCACGGCTTCCACGAGATCGAAGGCCTCGTGCACAATCGTCAACCCGTCGGTTTCGAGACGCGCGACGGTAAGCGTGTCGGCGGCGAAACTCGCCAAACGTTTGGCTTCGCGCTGGATCGTACGAAGCATATCGCGCCGCGCGTTCGCGTCCAGATCGTCCATTTCTTCCATCAATTCCGCAAAGCCGGCGATTGCCGTCAGAGGACCGCGGAAATCGTGCGCGAGCATCGCGATCAAATCGGTTTTGAACTGTGCGAACTGCGCATTCTCAATGCGGTGCCGGCGCTCGTCGGAAACGTCGCGCCCTATCGCGATCCAAGTTTCGGGATATGCCGGCGCACCGAGCGCTTTGCCTTGAAAATGCACCCAGAACGGGCGGCCATCGCGCCGGTACGCCAAGAACTCGCCGCTCGCCTCGCGATAGCCGGCGATCTCTTCGCGCAGGCGCCGAACCGCAGCCAGATCTGTGTCTTGGCCCCAGAACATGGACGGGCTTTTGCCGAGCACGTCGCGCAGCTCGTACCCGAACGCGTCGAGCATCGGCCGGTTCATGTACGTGATGTACGGGCCGCCCAGTTCTTGCGGCGTAGCGTCCGTCAGGAAGACGAAATGCGTCGCCACCTCGTCGATCGCGCGCGCGAGAAGATGTTCGATGGAGTCCGCGCCTGTGGCTATCACTCATGATGATTATCGGAGCGTCGGGTATTCTACAGTACTGACCCAGGGGGCATGCAAGCGTGCCACCGCAAGCCGAGGTTACGGCGTCGGAGCTTCGAACTAGCAGCTCATGAAGACGATCACGGAAGTCATGCGCATGCTCTCGCCCGCGCCGCGCCCGCAGTCGGTGTCGGCGGACGGTACGACGCTCTGGATGGGCTCGATCGGGACGTGCCGCGTATACGAAATCGACAGCACGCATTGGACGGTGCGCAGTGAGACCGAGGCGCCGGGAAAACCGTGGGGCATGACGGTCATGGGCGACGAATTGCGCGTCCTCTGTGGCGAGGGTGAAGACGACACCAGGGTGATCCGCAAATTCGTGCCCGGTCACGGCTTTCGAACTCAAGGCTCGATTCCGTGCCCTGAAGACACCGGTTCGCAGCTAAGCTACGACGGTGACCGCTTGTACGTAAGTCAATGGTATAACAAACGCATTCTCTCGTTGGACGAGGACGGGAACGTCGGCAGCATCGTGGAGACGCCGCACGGCATCTGCGGGCACGTTGTAGTGGACGGAATCTTTTACGCGATGGGCACCGACGATGAAGAAACGGACCGGTATTTCCTGACGCGTATCGACGCACGCAACGGATCCGTCAAGACCGAAGACGTGGCGCACGTGCCGTTCCAGGCCCGCGGGCTAACGTTCGACGGTCAGCGCTTCTGGACCAACCACCGCGAAAAGAACGAGATCGTCGCGTTTACGATCGCCTAGGGAGCGCTCTCGCTCCAGATGTGCTCGAACGCTTTGCGGTTGCGCTCGAGCATCGCGTCCATATCGCTTTTCCAGAGCGAACCATCCAGATGAAGCGATGAAAGCAACTCGACGATCCAGGGACCATCGTACCCCGTGGCGCGGATCGCCTTGACGATCCGCGCCAACGGAATCTCTCCATCACCCAGCACGTAGCGATCCGCTGTCGAACGCGGGGTGCGCCAGTCGCTCAGCTGAACTAGGCGGATGCGTTTGGCGCACTGCCCGATAACTTCATCGAGCGACGGCGTCTCCCAAATATTCCACGAGTCGATGCAAATGCCGACCGCCGGATGATTGACCCGCTCGACCAACTCTAAGCCGTGATCGAGACCCCAGAGTGCCGTGTCGGTGTTAACGTTCACCGGATTGAGCGGTTCGAACGCGATGCTGACATCTTTTTGGGCGGCGTACTCGCCCAGTTCCTTGAGCGCTTCTCCTGTGCGTTCCAGCGCTTTGCGGAAGTTGCCGTCGGGCGCGACGCCGGTAATAATGACGAACGGCGTGCCTTTCGGCACGTAGGGCGCCGTCATATCGATGGACCTTTTTATCGCATCGATCCGGTCTGCGGGATCCTCCGGCTTGCTCGCCATAGAGTCGACGAAGATCGAATGCACCTTGGCTTGCACCGAGGCGACTTTCAGCCCGCTGTCCGCCACCAGCTTGAGCTGATCGCCATAATCGTTGTGGGCCAGTTTGAACTCGCACATCTCCAGCACGGTTGCGCCATGTTTGGGATAGTGCTCGAGATCTTCTTTGTATGACCACGGCCACGTTGTAAATTCGCTGAATCCAAAGGTGTATCGGTCGCTCATGCTTTCTTACTCAATTCAAGAACGCAGAATCCGTGCCGGTCTATCTGAACCGGGAATCCCGCCTGCAACATATGGGGCTCGTAGTCGCGTCTATCGATCCATTCCCCGCGGAAGCTATTCCAGACTCGCAGCGTGGGGTAGCTGCGCAGCTCCGGAATGTCCAAACGCAACGCCGCGGTCGCCGTACGATCGAGCGTATTGCCCGCAAAAAGCACGACGCGGTCCCCTCGCCGCAGCGCGATGACGACCATCTCCTCGCCCGACGTGCTTGCGCAGTGGGAGATATCTTCATCGTAGCGTTGCTCGGTTTGCACCGACTCGAACGGATGATTGACGTAAATGATCAGTTCTTGCATGCGCACGGCGAACCACGAGATGCGCTTGCCGCGCAGCGTCAAATTGCGCACGCCGGTCCACTTCCAATTGCTGGCTAAACGCGGTTCCAAACGCGGCGTATTGGAGCTCATGTCCAGGCCCGCCATGCCCTCGATAGCAGCCCAAACATAGCGCGGCGGATACCACGGGGAAAGCATCATCCCTTGGTTCACCAGCGTCTCGCCATGCAGCCATTCAGAAAACTGTCCAGGCACGGTATTGTAGTGACGCGGGTCCTTCGCATAATGCGAGAAGCTCGCCGAAAGCGCATACGCCATGAACTCCGGATCGAAAGCCGCGGCGGCGAACGCGTACCAGAACGTCACGCCGACCCAAATACCGCCGAGCAGCCCGAAGCCGTGCGTCGGCCCGTAGTTGATCGACGTGCGCGGCACCGTGTGAATGCCAGGCTCGCTCCAAAACTCCGGAACGCTAAGGCGCGAGATGATGTTGGCTGCGGTGTCGTGGTCGGCAACGCGGAACATCACCGGAAAGACGAGATCCGAAGTAACGTCGGTGCGCTGCGTCCCGTCCAAGTCGATGTTCAGATAGTACAGATGCCGTTTGCGGTCGAGTAAGTGCTCGTTGATCGCCGCGCGCAGCTTGGCCGCTTCATGAAGATATGTATGCTCGTCGGCGGCAAACTCGAGTTCGCGAGCCATCGTCGCCAGCGTCGTCAGCGCGGCGAAACATTCGGAGTTCACTTCCGTGGTAGCGCCGGAAAGGCGGTAATCGGGAATGACGTTGCGCCAACCGATGATACCGCGCTCGTACGTGCCATCGGACGTGCACCACACTAAGCCCTGTTCGTTGGTTTGGGAGACGATGTAGTCCGCCATGCGCTTCGCGTGCGGATAGACGCGTTCGAGGAACGCGCGATCGCCGGTAACGTTAAAGTGGTGCCAAAGAGCGAGGATCAGCAGCGGCGTGTTGTCGTTGATATTGAACCCGTAATCTTCGGCGCTGCCGTTGCGGATGTCGAAATACTCGACCGCCATCCCGTCCTCGCGCAAATGCTCCGCGTACCAAAGCAACGATTCTTTTGAGAAATGCGGCGTAACGTAATCCGACCCGAAGGCGAACCACGCCGTGTCGCGGCCGACGCTATTGTTCGAGCGTGTCGGATCGTTCACGAACGCCCACCCTTGCGGCGAGAGCAATTCGGTGCGCAGCATGTTGGCCTTGGCCCACAGCACGCCCCTGTTTACCTGCACGTCCGGCGTCATGACGACCGCGCGCCCGAGCACGTCATCGTAATAAGCGCGCGTACGATCCAGCGCGTCTTCGCACGAGGGAAGAATGCCGGCGATGCGCCGCATCTCTTCGGCCCCTTGGGTGCTGAATGACAGTACGAAATACCATTCGGCGCTCTCTCCCGGCTGCAGCTTGTGCGTCAAATGGAAAAGGGCGATCGGGTTTCCCGAACTTTCGGGAAGCTCGCCTGAGAGTTTTCCGGGAAAGCTTACCGCGTTCGCCTTCGCCGTGTCGAGCGTGACTTCGTATCCGTCCGGCGCCTTGGAACAAGCCGCGTAGCGTACTGCCCCGGGATGCTTGTCGTTGAAGATGTAAAACGCGTTTCGCCGTTTGTCGAACTCGGCTCGCGTAGAACCGTCGAACCCGCCTTTGATATCGATCGCGCAAAGCGTGCCGATCACCGCTTCGCGCCGGCTCTCGTTCGAGCAGCGGATCGCATAGTACGCGGCGGGCGGATCCGTCCGGTGAAAATCCTCGCCTTCAGGCGTTCCGCTGAGCACGAAAATCGTTTCGTGGATCATGACGCCGTTGGCCAGTTCGAAGACGTGCTCTTGACGATCCGGATGGATGACGAACTGCCCGGGAAGCGGCGCGAGCGGAATACCGGTGCGTTCGTCCCAATGGTGAACGAGCAACGTGCCGAACATGTTGACGCCGGCTTCGATGGACCAGAATTTTTCGATCGCGCCGGTCGGCTTGATCCAAATTGTGCCTTTGGGGCCGCCCAGCGTACTGCCCGCGCTTACCTGTTTGTCCGAGATCTCATAGGTCTCGATCTCGTGTCCGGGGCCTGTAACTTTCGCGATCATTTGCAAAGGCCCATTATAGGGAACCGGACTTCTTGCTCATGCCTCCGTCGATGAAGAGCGATGCGCCCGTGACGTAGGCGCCGTCGTCCGAGGCGAGATAAACGCACATGCGGGCGACTTCGGGTGGCTGTCCCATACGGTGAAGGGGAATCTCGTTCAGCAGCGTGTCGAGCTCCTTCGGATCGCGCTTCACCGGCTTGTCCATCGGCGTGTCGATAGCGCCCGGGCAAACATTGTTGACAGTAATGCCGTACGGTGCAAGTTCGTTGCAAATCGTGCGCGTGAGCATTCGCAGCGCCCCTTTGCTCACGCAGTACGCCGCGTTCGTGGGCATAGCGATGTCCTCGTGCACCGAGGAAATATTGATGATTCGTCCGCCGCTCTTCTGCGCGATCATCTGCTTGGCGGCGGCTTGGGAGAGCATCCATACGCCGGTCAGATTGACGGCGATCGTGCCTAAATAAACGTCCAGCGGCGTATCGACGAACGGATGCTTCTGTTCCACGCCGGCGTTGTTCACGAGGACGTCGAGTTTACCGTAAGCCTTTACCGCCGCATCGACCAATGCCGCAACGTCGCCGGGCTTGCTGACATCGGCGCCGACCGCGCACGACGTGCCGCCCGCCTGCGCGATCTGCGTAACCAGCGCGTCGGCCGGCGCGCGATCGCCGTGATAGTCGATGACGACGCTCGCCCCCTCCGCCGCAAGCTCCTGAGAGATGCTCTTTCCGATTCCCGTGTCGCCCCCCGTTACGATGGCGACCTTTCCTTGCAAGTTTCCCGGCATCACTTCTTCCGTAGCGCAAGCGATGCGCCCAGCGCAAGTGCCGCAAGCACTGCGGCTGCGCCGATTGCGGCATACCCCTGCGCGATGATGCGTTTTTGCTTGGCCTTCATGTCGGGCAGGTATCGCAGTTCGGGGTAGGCGTCGTCGCGCTCGTAGCCGCGGTCGTCGATCGCCATCTTCAAGACCTCGGCCGGGTGCAGCGCTTGGCGGTTCGTCGTCTGCAGAATCTGCTCGCGGCAGCTGAAGCCGTCTGCGACGATCACCGTCTGCGGCTTGGCCTCGCGCACTTTGGGGAGCAGCACGCGCTCGCCGCACTTGATGGACATATCGTAATGGCTCTCCTCGAAACCGAAGGAGCCGGCCATGCCGCAGCAGCCGCTCTCGAGCTTCTCGTAATCCATCTCCATCTGCTCGAAAAGATGCGTCTCGGCCGTCGGGTCGAGCAGCGATTTCTTATGGCAATGTTCGTGGACCAGTGCGTGGCGCCGCAGTTTTGGAGGCTTGTACCCCTCGTCTTTTTCGGCTTTGTTTTTCAAGAACGTTTCGAGTTGGAACGACTGCGATGCAAGGCGGCACGCGTCCAGATCGTTGCCCAGCATGTTTTGCATTTCGTCTTTGAACACCGAAAGGCAACTCGGCTCCAATCCGATCACCGGAACGCCCTCGCGCACCAGCGGCCGGATATCGTCGAGGATTGCGCGCAATTGGCGCTCGGCCTGATCGAGCAAACCGAAATCGTAAAGCGGACGGCCGCAGCAGATTTGATGCGGTGGAATCAGCACTTCATAGCCCGCATCTTCGAGCACCTCCACGGCAGCCTGCGCAGTCTGAGGATAGAAATGCTCGTTCCACGTGTCGGCCCACAGGATGACGCGATCGCGCCCGCGGTTGCGGGGTTCGCGCTGCTCGAACCACTGGCGGAACGTGCGGTCCGCGAACATGGGGATCTCGCGCTCGGGCGCGATCGACCCGATCTTCTTCATCAGCGTGCTGAACGGCGGGGCCTGCGTAAAGAAGTTCGCCACGCCCGGCATGAGCTTCGCGGCCTTCGCCCACCAGAACATATAGCCGAAAAGCCACATGTGCAGCGGGCGCATCTTGCCCTTGAAATAATGGAAGAGAAATTCGGCCTTGTACGTCGCCATATCGACGTTGACGGGGCATTCGTGCTTGCAGCCTTTGCACGCAAGACAGTAGTCCAGCGATTCTTTGACCGCCTCGCTCTTCCAGCCGTATTTGAGCGGATCGCCCTGCAGCATTTCGAAGAGCAATCTCGAGCGTCCGCGCGTCGAGTACTTCTCTTCTTTCGAAACCATGTAACTGGGGCACATGGTTCCTTTGTCGTGCTTGCGGCACACGCCGGCGCCGACGCACCGGTTTGCAGCATATGCAAAACTTCCGTGATCTTCGCTCAGTTTGAATTTAATCGGCGGATCCCACGGCTGGTAATTCGTGCCCCAGCGCAGGTTTTCGTCGACGCGGTACGGCCGTACCACTTTGCCCGGGTTCATCTTGTTATCCGGATCGAAGGCGGTTTTGAACTCCCAGAACGCGTGCACCAGCTCGTCGCCGAACATAATCGGCAACAACTCCGCGCGGATCTGCCCGTCGCCGTGCTCGCCCGAGATCGACCCTTCGTATTTGACGACGATATGGGCCATCTCGTGCACGAACCGGCGGTATTTTTCGATGCCTTCCTTCGTAAAAAGATCGAAGTTGATGCGGCAATGGACGCAACCCTGGCCGAAATGGCCATATATGGAGGCGTAATAGCCGTACTCTTGCATCTTCTGCTGGAACTCACGCAGGTACGGCCCCAAATACACCGGCGCGACCGCCGCATCTTCCCAGCCCGGATAGAACTCGGGCTGATTCGGGATCTTTGCGTTGACGCCCAGGCCCGCCTCACGAATCTTAAAGATCTCGTGCATCGTGTGCCGATCCGAGGTCGCCTCGCCATCCTTGACTTTGTCGCTGTGCTTTTTTGCGTCGTCGGCGAGCTTTTGCGCTTTTTCGTGGGCTTCTTCGCGCGTGTCCCCGCCGAACTGCACCACTAGCCATGCGCGCCCGTCCGGGAACAGTTCGTGCTGCGCGTGCGGATTGAGTCCCTTCTCGTGCATGTGCTGAAAGAGCGTTTCGTCCATGCCTTCCATCGCGTGCGGCAGATAGCCGTTGCAGAATGGAACGTAATCGCCGGCGGTCGCGATATCGTCGAATCCCAAAATCGTAAGCGCCGTGTACTTCGGATTCGGAACAAGCCGCACGGTCAGCTCGAGGACGTGAACGATGGTCCCTTCGCTGCCGATCAACGCTCGCGCGACGTTGAATCCGTTTTCGGGCGCGAGCTGATTGAGATTGTAACCGGAAACGCGCCGTGGGATCTGCGGAAACCGCTCCTTGACCAGGGCAGAGTACTTTTCGTGAATCTCCCTGAGTTTTGCGTAGATCTCGCCTTTACGGCCGCCTTGGCGGATCGTCGCTTCGAGCTCTTCCGGGCTCGTCGCACCCACATGCATTCGCGTGCCGTCGTGCAGCAGCACTTCCACATCCTCGACGTTTTCTTCCATACGGCCGGCGAACTGCGCCGGAATGCCGCATGAATTGTTGCCGAACATGCCGCCGATATTGCAGCGGTTGTGCGTCGAAGGCGCCGGGCCGAACGTGAGATCGTGCTTGCCGGCAAGCTTTCGTAAATCGTCGAGTACGACGCCCGGCTGCACGCGCGCCACGCGCTTCTCGTAGTCGATCTCGAGAATCTGATTCATGTACTTGCTGTAATCGAAGACCACTGCGGCGTTGCAGCTCGCACCAGTCAGACTGGTACCGCCGCCGCGCGGCGTTGCGGGCGCCCCGAACTCGTGGCAGATCTCCATGGCGCGCTGCGCATCGTCAGCGTCTGCCGGCAGCACCACCGCGATCGGGATCTGGCGGTAGTTCGCGGCATCCGTCGAGTACATCGCGCGGTAGCCGTCATCGAAGTGCACCTCGCCGCGAACGTGGGCTTCCAGCTGCCGCCGAAGACCTGCGACGTCGATATCGAGGTCCTTAGCGTTAACCGCGTCCGGCCGTTTCGTCGGCACGGGGTGGTCTCCGCCCGGGCCGGGCGTCTTTTCAACCGTCGTCTCGATGATCTTGATCAAAGCGCGTACTCCTCGGCGTCTTGACGCTTGAATTCCAAGCCTATGCCGGGACGGCGCAGGTCCGGCTTTAAAAATCCGTCCACCGGATCGGGCGTGCCGTCGAAAAACCGCTGCTCGATGAGCACGTGGTCGTGAAAGTACTCGACGTGCCGCAGCATTTTCGCCGCCGCCGCGGCGTGCAGCGTGATGTAGGGCGCGCAGTGGCTGGAAAGCGGCGTCATGTTGGCTTCGCACAATCCGTCCACCGCGAGAAAACCGCTGAAGCCGCCGCAGCGCGTTACGTCGGCCTGCAACACGTCTGCCGCGCCGGCTTTGATGATTTGCGCAAAGTTGTACGGCGCGTAGCCGTACTCGCCGTTGCTCACTTCCATGACGGCCGGGGCGTGCTCGCGAACGAACGCATAACCGCGCAAGTCGTTGTGATAGACCGGCTCTTCGTACCAGCAGACGTTTTGTTCTTCGAAATGCTTGGCGATCTCGAGTGCCTGCTTGACGGCGTAGGCGCCGTTCGCATCCACGAAAAGCTGCGCGTCCTTACCGATCGCCTTGCGCGCGAGCGCGACGCGCTGCGGATCTTCCTCCGGATCGCGGCCGACCTTCATCTTCACGCGCGGAATCTTCATCTCGTGCACCCAGCATGACAGCTGGTCCGCCAGGCGCCGCCCGCTATATGAGGTGAATCCACCGCTGCCGTACACCGGCACGCGCTCGCGCGACTCGCCGAGCAACGTGCAGACCGGCGCGCCAAGGAGTTTGCCTTTTACATCCCAGAGTGCGACGTCGACCGCCGAGATCGCCATCGACGTCAGCCCCTCGCGCCCGTTGTTCCGGATCTTCGCATACATGTCGGCGTAGCGCGCGCCGGTCTGCAGCGCGTCCTTGCGCAGAAGCACATCCTGCAGCATGTCGCGCACAACGCCGGCGGCGCCTGCGTCCGCATAACTGTAGCCGATGCCCGTCTCGCCGCCCGCGCGCAGCTCGACGAGCACCATGGTGGTGGAACTCCACTCCAAGGTGCCGTCGGATTCGTGCGGCTGCTGCTCCGTGGGGATCTTATAGACGCGGACGCTGACGGCGTCGATCGGCGCCTCACTACGAAGCGCCGTAACCGCCACCATTATTCGCCCTTCTTCGCGTGCTCTTCCGGCTTGTGCGGAATCACGCCGGCAATCATTTGCTTGATCGACTTCGTAATGATGCCGGGTTCCTCTGAATCGCCTTTACGCACGGCTTTGAGGAAATGCATCGCCTGTTCGCGCGAGATGTGCGGCGGCAGCGTCGCGACGTCGCCGTTCGCCATCGCTTCGAACACTACGGGCCGATCGGCATTGATGGCCTGCCGCCACGCGTCT
>JAICWY010000127.1 GCA_025934645.1 Vulcanimicrobiia bacterium | reverse complement strand
TGCGTATTCTCGAGCATCTGCCAGCCGCCCCACAGATACTCGTAAAAAGAGTCGACCGGTTCGTCCGGCGCGACGTCGTCGGCGCCGATGAACTCACCCTTCTCCACGTCGAAGTCCGTGCCGAGCAGCCCGATCGAGGAGCGCTTTTTCATCGCGGCCTCGTACGCTTTCATCGAGGCTTGCACGTACTTCAGATCGCCCGTTAGACGCGAGAGATCGCCGAACTCGAGAATATTCGTGCCGATCTCGGCAAGATTGCTTTTGGGATCGCTCACGGCGCCGGTTTTGAGATTGGCGTAACGGTAGGGCGCGCCGCTCGGCGATTTCGTGAAACAGACCAAAAGCCGGTCCGCGAGATCGCGTGCGCCGTCGAGCATGAAACGCTCGCCGGTGATGTAGTACCCGGTCAGCAAACCCGCCACCATGCGGATCACCGCTTCGAACATCTGCACGTTGCCGTCGACGTTGAAGTCGAGATGCGAACGCAGCCACGTTACGCATGCGTCGAGCTCGTCATCGAGCCCCATGACGTAGAGCGTGTCCATCGCCTCGATGATGGAGAGCCCGAACGAGTGACCTTCGATAAAGAAGTCTTTCGGCTTGCCCGAGATCGGCGCCACTTCATCGTAGCCCCACGCGAAGCGCTTGTAGGCGCTCCACGCGTGCAGAAATTCGGCGCGCACTTCTTCCGCGATGCGTTTAGGGCGCGGCATCGCGCCTTGCGCCAACGCGGCGTGCGGCGCGACGGCAGCCGCTGCGGCGGCAGACGCGAGGAACGAACGCCGGCGCATCATACGGCAATCGCCTCGAGCGACTCGTCGATGGCGCTAATCGTTTCATCGATGTCCGCGTTCGAATGCGCGGTGGAAACGAACATCACTTCGTTCTGCGACGGCGGAAGCAGAATCCCGCGCTTGCGCATTTCGTGATAGTAGGCGCCATAGCGCGCCTTGTCGGCCGCCAGCGCATCGTCGTAGTTGCGATTCGGCGGTCCCGGTCGGAATTTGAAGTCGACGATCGATTCGTGCTGCACGACCGAATATGGCAATTCGCGCCGCGCAAAGATTGCGCGGATACCGTCTGCGAGCCGCTTTCCGAGCGCGTCCATGTAAACGTAATACTCCGGATGCGTTTCCAAAAGATCCAGCACGCGATGCGCCATGCCGACGCAGAACGGGTTGCCGGCGTGCGTTCCGCCGGTAAACGTCGATCCGAGCGGGGCGAGCATCGCCAGAACATCTTCGCGGCCGCCGAATGCGGCGATCGGAAAGCCGCCGCCCATGATCTTGCCGATCGTCGTCATGTCGGGCGTAATCCCCACGCGCGCTTGGGCGCCGCGCAGGCCGAAACGCAGCCACGTGATGACTTCATCGAAAATCAGCAACGCGCCGTAGCGCTGCGTGCGCTCGCGCAAGCCTTCCAAGAAGCCCTGGGCCGGCGTAACGTAGCCCATGTTGCCGACGATCGGCTCGACGATAACCGCCGCGAGCTCGCCCTCGCGCCCCGCCAGCAATGCATCGACGCTCGCCAAATCGTTGTAGCGCGCGACGATCACGTCGCGCATGACGCCGCCCGGAATGCCGCTGCGCTGCGCGTCCGGCGTATGGGCGGACGCGCCGGCGTTGAGCAGCGCAAAATCGGAATGGCCGTGGTAATTACCTGCAAACTTTAGCACCAGCGTGCGCTTCGTGTACGCGCGCGCAACGCGAATCGCGCTCATCACCGCTTCGGTTCCCGTACTGACGAACCGCATGCGCTCCATCGACGGCAGATACGCGCGAATGCGCTCGGCCAAACGGATCTCTTCGGGATGCGTGCAGCCGTGCACGACGCTTTGCCGAGCGAGTTCGTCCAAGCCCGTCGTAAGCGCGGGATGATTGTGCCCGAACAGCAGCGGGCCGTACGCCATGATGTAATCCACGTAGCGCTCGCCCCTATCGTCGTACGCGTACGCGCCGTCGCCGCGGGATTGAATGAACGGAGCGCCGCCGACGCCCCAGCCCGAGCGCACGGGTGAGTCGCATCCGCCGGCCAAGACGGCGTTAGCGCGTTGAACGAGATCGGGTTGAGTGTGCAGCTGCACGCGGCGTTCCTTTGAAAAGCGTTGCGAAGATCGTTTCCAGCGCGGCCGAGGGATCCGCCGCAACCGGAAGAGCGCCGTCGGCGCGAGCCTGCACGTTCCCGGCATATTCGGCGCCGCCCTGTGCATCCAGAACGAAGCGCGGGCGACGCAGCTCTTTCGCAAAGCGCATGGTTTGCATCGCGCCGCCGTCGATCTCGCTTGCGACGAGCACCGTCGCTATCGCGTGCGCAGCTTGCAGCCGGTCGCGATGCGCGAGCGAGGTTTTCGTCACGGGCTCGTCGGGGAGGCGTTCGCTGACGACTGCGCCTCCACGCGCAACGATCGCATCTTCCAGCGCGCGGTGTTCGGGCGGATACGTGATGCCGAGACCGGTTCCGACATACGCGATCGTCGGCGCGCCCGCTTCGAGCGCGCCTTCGTGCGCCGCCGCATCGACGCCGCGGGCCAATCCGCTCACAACCGGCATGGCGCAGCGCTTGGCAAGATCGCGCGCAAATTGCAGCGCCGGCGGCGGGGCGGTCCGGCTGCCCACGATCGCGATTCCGGAGACCGGGAGCGCTCCGCGCACGCAAAGGAAGGCCGGCGGGTCTTCCAGCTCGCGCAGGCCGGCGGGGTAGGCGGGCTGCTCGATGGTCACGAGCGTCGCGCCCAGCGCGGCCAGCCGCTGCAGCGCTTCGCGCGCTTGGTGGCGCGCATGGACCAGTTTGCGGCCCGATTCGCCCGCGATCCACTCTTTGAACGGCACATCCTCGCCGCGGACGAGCGCGCGCAGGCGGCGTCCCGGCACGTGCAAGTAAGCAGCGGCCAGGAGCACCAACTCGTCCTGCGAGATCGGTCGCATAAGAAGTTCCGTTCGCATCGCGAAAGGGTGGTTCATGCCCCACATCGAGATGGAAATCGCGCCGCAGACCAACATCAGCGAGCTGGTCGCACATCTGCCCATTGCCGCCGAGGTGCTCACGCGTTTCGGCCTGCACTGCGCGGGCTGCGGCGTCAACAAGTATGAAACGATCGCACAAGGCGCGGCCGCGCACGGATTGCGGACCGAACCGATCATCGCCGCGCTCGTTCAAGCGCGCCTATCGGGCTTCGTTCCGAACATCAGCGCTGAAGATCGCACGCCCGCGCGACGCGCGCCCGGCGCGTTCACGGGCAAAGCGCGCATCAAACACGTCGTTCCGGTGATGTCGGGGAAAGGCGGCGTCGGCAAATCGCTCGTCACGGCGCTCATCGCGATGGGGCTGCGCCGGAAAAATTTGCGCGTCGGAATTTTAGACGGCGATATTACCGGGCCGTCGATTCCGAAGTTGTTTGGGCTCTCGAAGCCGATGGTGATCGAAGCGGATCCGAATGCGCCGAAGACGCCGCAGGGAAACCCGCAGCCGCTGATGATTCCCGCGCAATCGCGCAGTGCGATTGAAGTCGTGAGCTCGAATCTGCTCACGGACAAAGAAGACACGGCGATGATCTGGCGCGGGCCGATTCTTTCGGGCGTGATCCGCCAGTTCTACGAACAAGTGCTCTGGAGCGATCTGGATTATCTGCTGATCGATCTGCCGCCGGGCACGTCGGATGCGCCGCTGACCGTGCTGCAGTCGCTAGCGATCGACGGCGTGGTGCTCGTCACGATGCCGCAGGCGCTCGCGACGATGATCGTTCGCAAAGCGGCGAACCTGGTGCATCAGATGCGCAAGCCGATTCTGGGCGTGGTCGAGAACATGTCG
>JAICWY010000074.1 GCA_025934645.1 Vulcanimicrobiia bacterium | reverse complement strand
TGCGCAGGCGCGCTGCTTCCACGCGGGCAAATAAGCGCGGTTATGCCTATCCCGACCCCGAAAAATTATCTGCATCTTCCGCTGGGCGAGAACGTGCCCGACGAGATCAACGTCGTCGTCGAGATTCCGGAAAAGAGCCGGAACAAATACGAGTACGACAAAAATCTCGACATCTTCCGTTTGGATCGCGCGCTGCACGCGCCGATTCACTACCCCGGTGACTACGGATTCGCGCCGCAGACGCTCGCGCTCGATGGCGATCCGCTCGACGTGCTGATTCTCACCATCGAACCGACCTTCGCAGGATGCCTTGTCGTCGCGCGCCCCATCGGACTGCTGAAAATGCTTGACGAAGGCAAAGAGGACGACAAAGTCCTTGCGGTGCCGGTCGGTGAGCCTTCTTTCGACGGCATTCACAACTACACGCAAATATTTCCGCACACGATCCGCAAGATCGAACATTTCTTCGAAACGTACAAACTGCTGGAAGGCAAACAGACCTCAACCGCGGGCTGGGAAGACGCGGCCGCGGCGCGCCGCATCATACAAGAGTCGTATCAGCGATTTTTGCAGCAGGAAGCAGCCCCGGCGTAGAGCAATCCGAGCGGGCAGCACCCGCCCCGGCGCCTTCGGGCATATGGGCGGGCTCTTTACTGCACTAGACCCGTAAGGATTCGCATGACTTCTGAGACTGGGATTGGCATCTACGTCGCCATGTACTTGGGCATCGGCGCGGGTGTCCTGGCCATTCTGTACGGCCTCTACCTTATAAGCTGGATCATGCGCCGCCCCGCCGGCAACGCGCGGATGCAAGAGATCGCGGGAGCGATCCAAGAGGGCGCCATGGCGTTCCTCCGGCGCCAATACATGACAGTCGCAATCGTGGCCGTCGTGCTGTTTATCGTGATCATCTTCGGCCTGGGATGGCAGCCCGCCGTGGGCTTCCTCATCGGCGCCATCCTCTCGGGCGCGGCCGGATTTATCGGCATGACGGTTTCCGTGCGCGCGAACGTCCGAACCGCAGAAGCGGCGCGCGGCGGCCTGAGCCCTGCGCTCAACGTCGCGTTCCGCGGCGGCGCGATTACCGGATTGCTCGTCGTCGGCCTTGGCATTATCGCGGTTGCCGGCTACTACTGGATTCTGCTTGCGGTCAACGCCGGCGACCAAACCAAGTCGCTCGGCGCGATGATTGGCCTGGCGTTCGGGTGTTCGCTGATTTCGGTCTTCGCGCGTTTGGGCGGCGGCATTTACACGAAGGCGGCCGACGTTGGCGCGGATCTCGTCGGCAAAGTGGAGGCCGGCATTCCCGAAGACGATCCGCGGAATCCCGCGGTTATTGCAGACAACGTCGGCGATAACGTCGGCGATTGCGCCGGCATGGCGGCCGACCTGTTCGAGACGTACGTCGTCACGACGGTCGCGGCGATGCTGCTCGGTAATTTGATTCTCGGCAAGATCGCCGGCGCGACCACTTTCCCCATCGTGCTGGCTGCGGTTTCGATCGTCGCATCGATCATCGGAACGGGGTTCGTCGGCCTCGGCAAAGTCGATCGTTCGAAGATCATGAGCTCGCTTTACGTCGGTCTTGCAGTCGCGGCCGTGCTTTCCGCGGGCGCGTTTTACTGGGTAACGAGCAAGCAATTCGGCGCCGCCGGTATCACGGTCAATGGACATAACGAATCGACACTCGCAATTTGGGGCTGCGCGGTAATCGGGCTTCTCATCACCGGGTTCATCACTTGGATCACCGAATACTACACAGGCACGCAGTTCTCGCCGGTCAAGCGCATTGCCAACGCGTCGATCACCGGTCACGCGACGAACATCATCAGCGGTTTGGGCGTGTCAATGCAAGCGACCGCGCTTCCCGGCCTTGTGATCGTCATCGGCATTTTGTGCTCGTACGCGCTCTCGGGATTATATGGTGTGGGCATCGCCGTCATGGCCATGCTTTCGATGGCCGGTATAATCGTCGCGATCGATTCGTTCGGTCCGATCACCGACAACGCGGGCGGCATTGCAGAGATGGCGGAACTGCCCGACGAGGTGCGTAACGTGACGGATCCGCTCGACGCAGTTGGCAACACCACCAAGGCGGTCACGAAAGGCTATGCGATCGGGTCCGCGGGTCTGGCTGCAATCGTGCTGTTCGCGTCCTTTTTGCAAGAACTCGCCAACCATTGCTCTGCTCCCGGCATGCACTGCCCGGCGAATCTGCAAGGCGAATTCATTATCAGCAATCCGTTCGTTCTATCGGGCTTGCTGATTGGCGGCATGCTGCCGTTCTTCTTCTCGTCCCTCTCGATGGAAGCGGTCGGACGTGCCGGTGGTAAAGTTGTAGAGAACGTGCGCATGCAATTCAAGACCAATCCGGGCATCATGGCCGGAACCTCGCGGCCCGACTACGCGTCGACCGTCGACATCGTCACACGCGCAGCGCTCAAAGAGATGATCGTTCCGGCGCTCATCCCGGTCGGCGTTCCGGTTATCGTAGTGATCCTCGGCGCGATTCACGTCTTCCCGGGCATCTCCGCCGCTCAGGTGATGGGCGGAATTCTCGTCGGCGCCATCGTCACCGGTTTGTTCCTTGCCATTGCGATGACGAGCGGCGGCGGCGCGTGGGACAACGCCAAAAAGTACATCGAAGACGGGCACAACGGCGGCAAAGGCTCCGACGCCCATAAGGCGGCGGTTACCGGCGATACCGTCGGCGATCCGTACAAAGACACCGCGGGACCGGCCATCAACCCGATGATCAAAGTGTTGAACATCGTGGCTTTGCTTCTCGTGGCGTTCATGATTCACTAGCGAAACCCGTAATAAAAAGCGTCCCGGCATTACTTGCCGGGGCGCTTTCTTTTTTTCGTGCCAACGTCACGCGGAATAGGTCCGGTCGAGGCTAGGACCACGGATCGAGAACTCGCAGATTATCGCATCCGAGGATGGTAAAGTCCTTGATGTTGCGTGTCACGACGGTAAGACCGTGAGCTATGGCAATCGCGGCTATTTGTGAGTCGACGATCGGCAGCACTCTCTTCTGCCGCCGTGCTTGTACCACGAGGTTGGCCCAAGCGCGGGCGCACTGCATATCGAATACGAGCATCCGATCTTGGAACTCTCGTTCAAGTTCCGAAAGCCACTCTTCCAGACGCTTCCGGCGGTTTGACGGCTCCAGCAGTTCGATCCCCAGTACCAGCTCTGCGATCGAAATTGTAGAAATACAAGCATCCTCCGTTTCTCTACCGCGGATCCAATTCATAAAACCGGCGTTCGGATTCCGTTTTGTTAGTTCGGAGAGCGCAGTGGTATCTAACAGAAACCGCATTAGGTCTCGTCGTTGAAAAGGTCGGCGCGCGCCTTTGCCTTTTCGTTGCTACGCGGAATATTTATATCGGATCCGGCAAGCGGCGAGTGCAGCAAAAACGATATAAGTGATTTACGAGGCCGCAGACGTTCATACTCTTCAGTCGATATCACGACTGCCGCCGGCGTGCCGCGCCGCAAGATGAACTGAGGCTCCCCGCCCCGAGCGCGGTCGACTATTTCGGAAAGCTTGGCCTTCGCGTCTTGAAGATTCCATGGTGCTGTACTACTAGCCATCTAAACTAGTTTAAACCAGGTCTACGATAGCGTCAAGGTTTGGGAGACGGCGGACCTGCGCTCGCTGAGAACGTTCGGGGCTCGTTTTCGTTACTCTCCGTAGAGGAATATGAAACGCATGAACCGATGGTTTGCCGCTGCCCTGGCCGCCGTGCTCGCGCTAGGCTGTATAAGCCCGGCGCTGGCCTTGACCGACGAAGAGAATCAAGAACTCCAAATCGGCCAGCAAGTCTACCAGCAACTCGCTCAAAAAGGCGAGATCATTCAAAGCTCGCCCTATTACACTACGCTCAATTCGATCGCGCGGCGCATCGCGCCGGTCGCGGACAAGAAGTATTTCGCTCCGTTCCACTTCTTCTTGGTCCACGAAAGTCAGCCGAACGCATTTTCCGTGCCAGGCGGAAACGTCTACGTTACGGATTCCATGATGACGTTCGTTAAAAATAAAGAAGAGTTGGCGGGCGTGCTCTGCCACGAAGTTTCGCACGACATCCATCACGACGTGATGAACGTGTACCGTAAGAATCAGCAGTTAGGGCTGTACGCGACCATTGCGGACCTGCTGCTGGGCGGCGGCCGCAATCAAATTGCGAACACCGTCATCAATCTCGCCGCGAATTTGAAATCGCTCACGTTCTCGCGCGCCGTCGAGCATAACGCTGATGCTACCGGCGCCTACATTTGCGCCGACTCCGACGTCACCCCGTGGTCCATGGTTTGGTTGATGCAACAGTTCGAATCGAATCCAACCGGAAGTCCGCCGGAGTTCCTCTCGGATCACCCAAGCGATAGTCATCGCATCCAAGCGCTCGAGAGCGAGTTCGCATCGGATCCCTCGACGTTCTCCAAGTTCAACGAAAACAAGAACTGCGCGACCCCAATCGGCACGGCCAACTGGAACAGTCAGCTTAAAGGCGCCTGCACTCGCAGGCAACCCGGGCACTAACGGTCACCATCCGGTAGGTTAGGCCGTACGCGGTTGCTGCGTAAGTCCGCGATACTTCGTGTAGATCATGAAGCACGACGTGATGAGCGCAGCAACCGCGAACGCCAGCAACCCGTCTCCGATCACGTTGGCGCCAGTCTGCGCCCCGGGCATCAGCAGCCGAAGCGCGGCCCGGCCTAAAAATGCGGCCAGCCATACAACCACGATCACCGGCGAGCTGTGTACGTACATCACGCCGCGCCGTTCCGTCGGTTTCACCTCGCTGTGACGGCCGCGAAGAACGCCCAGCGGAATGCCGAGCGCGGCTCCCAGCAGCATGACGCCGCCGATCTCCCACGACGGCGCCGGCATTTCTCCCATCGCGATCTGCGCCAAGGTTCCGGAGTAAACCACGAAAGCGGTAACCAGAAGCAGCAATACCGGCCGGAACCAAAGCCCGAATACGGTCGTGCGCTGCGGGCGCGACATGCGCCAAACGAAGATGGCAATCGCGACGACGTAGATGAGCAGCGTCGTCGAAAGCGGCGGCTGTTGTGCGTGCATGGCAGCCGTTTCGGCGACGCTTGGTCTGCTACATCTTCAGGGGCACCATCGTCTCGGGGCCCATGCCCTCGATTTGGAAGACGGTATCGGTCTTCGTCATCGCATAGTGATGGAGCTTAGCGGGAACCGTTACGAACGTGCCCGCAGCGAGCGGCTTCATTTGCGCCCGGTTCATTTTGTCGCCCAGACCGACCCATAGGGTGCCCGAGATGATCGTGACGTTCTCGGTCTCGTTGTGGTAGTGCGGGCCGAACACCGTGCCCGCGGGCGCCTTCACCCGGACGACGTACATTCCGCTCTTGGACGGGTCTCCCAAGAGGACAGCGTCATAGGTCCCCTTGTCCATGCCGGTTCCGGCGGTCCATTTGATCGTCGAAGGCGTGATGATGGTGGGCCCGGACGCTGCGAGCGCCGCGGCTCCGAAGCCGGCGGCGAGAGCCCCGGCCAATACAATGCGTAAATAGCGCATGAGTGCACCTCCGCGCAAAAAATACCATAAGGCCCATAAAAAAGGAGCGTGCCATAAGGCACGCTCCCGTGTTTCGCGGCGGAGCGAGATTACTTGATCTCGACCTTCGCGCCGGCTTCCTCGAGCTTCTTTTTGACGCTCTCGGCTTCGTCTTTGCTGACGCCTTCTTTGACGGCCTTCGGCGCGCTCTCGACGAACGTCTTGGCCTCGGTCAGGCCCAGGCTCGTGATCTCGCGAACGGCCTTGATGACCTTGATCTTCTCGGCGCCCGCATCGGCGAGAACCACGTCGAACTCGGTCTTTTCGGCGGCCGGAGCGGCGGCGGCTGCGCCTGCGCCCGGGGCCATCATCATCGCCGGAGCGGCGGCGCTGACGCCGTACTTCTCTTCGAGCTGCTTGACGAGGTCGGCGAGCTCGAGCACGGTGAGTTTATCGATCGTTTCGATGATATCGGCAACTGCCATGATACGTATGAGTCTCCTTTAAGCGTTCGCGGCCGCGGCTTCTTTTTGCTCGCGGATAGCGTTGAGGGCGCGGACGAGTCCGCTTTGGTTGCCCGATAGCACGGTAACGAGACCGCGCAGCGGGCTGGCGAGGGAACCGACCATCTTCGCGATGAGTTCTTCGCGCGACGGCAGCGACGCAAGCGCTTTGACTTGCGAAGCGTCGACGACGCGGCCTTCGATATACGCCGCTTTAACTTCGATCGGTTTGACGTCGTCCGAGAATTTTTTCAGCGCCTTGGCTGGTGCGACCGGATCGCTTCCGGCGAACACGATAGCCGTGGGGCCGTGCAGATACTGTTCGAGTTGCTTGGCCAGTTCGTCACCGGCGGCAATCGAGAACAGCGTGTTTTTGGCGACCGCATACGAGCTGCCGTCTTTGCGAAGTTCGCCGCGCAAGCGCGTGATCTCGTCGACGGTCAGACCCGCATAGTTCGTGAAGAACAGATTACCGGACGCAGAGATGCGCTCTTTGAGTTCGGAAATCGCGGTCTCTTTTTTTGCGGTTGGCATAACGCTCCCAAAAAAGAAATAAGCGCTCCATCCGCACCGGAGGAACGCCAATACCAACACTCATGGTTGAGCCGGATATCACGTCCTCGGTAGCCCTTCGACTTCGCTCAGGACTGCGCGCAAAGCGCTTGGCACTGAGGAAAGGTCGAAAATTAAGGGGAGTTGCCCCCAGCCACGGTCTTCGGAGCCGTCGAACATGATACCATCGCTGCGGGGGTTCGGGCAAGGTCCGACTAAAGTGGCTGCTAGTAAATATTCTCGCTTAGAGAGGAGAGCAGCCGTGGCGCCGAATCGCCGAGCGTTTCTCATTTCTACCGCAGGGGCGCTGGCTACAGCCGGTTTGCCGGCCGCCGCGCCCGCCGCCAATCAGAAAGCCAGAATGCCTGCTTCCGCCGCTTTGAAGAACCTTATGGACGGCAACGTCCGCTTCGTCACCGGGCACACGGTGAGTCACCCTACGGTCGCGGGCGTCCGCGAACTGGCTAGCGGGCAATCCCCGTTCGCCATCGTGCTCGCGTGCGCCGACTCCCGCGTCCCGGTCGAGACGCTTTTCGACCACGAGCCCGGCGATATTTTCGTGGTGCGTTTGGCCGGCAACTTCGTGAGCGACGCCGCGCTGGGCTCTATCGAATACGCCGCCGCCGTCTTAAAGTCGCCCCTCGTCATGGTGCTCGGCCACACGTCCTGCGGTGCCGTGCAAGCAGCGGTCGACGGCGTTCAAACGGGCAAGAAATTTCCCGGGCACATCCAGATTCTGGCCGATGCCATCGAGCCTGCGGCAAAGGCGGTCGAGCACGAACACGGCGACTGGGTGCACAATGCCGTCATTGAAAACGTGCGTCTGAACGTGCGCAAACTCAAAGAATCCCAGCCCATCATGGCCGAGGCCGTTAAGGCCCGCGAACTGGAGGTTGTCGGCGCGGTATACGATCTTCGGACGGGCGCGGTGCAGCTCGTCTGAGGAACGGCCGGCGTTTTCTTTTGCACCGGTAAGGAAACAACGCCTAGAGGGAGGTGCCTCGTGAAGAAACTACACGTTCTTGCTGCGGGCGCTATTTGCGCATTTCTGGCCGCGTGCAGCGGCGGCGGAAGCACCACGGTACCCACTGCTCAATCTCCGCAAAGCACCGGAACGGGCGCTGCGGCGATGAGTCAAGCGCAACGCGGATTGTGGCCGCGTTCCGGACCGGCACAGCGCGTGTGCGGTACGCCCTCCGCGGGCACTGCCGAATGCGCCGCCTGGATTCGTACGGACATTCAAGGGTCGCCTGCGGCGGCCTCGCCCAGCGGATACACGCCCTCGGATCTTCAGACCGCCTATAACCTTCTAACGGCAAGCAAAGGCGGCAGTGGCATAACCGTCGCGATCGTGGATGCGTTCGACGATCCCAATGCCGAGTCGGATCTGGCCGTTTACCGTTCGCAATTCGGATTGCCGGCGTGCACTACCGCGAACGGGTGTTTCAGCAAAGTCGTCCTCGGACGGCGCACCAACACCGGCTGGGCCGAGGAAGAATCGCTCGACGTGGACATGGTCTCGGCGATCTGCCCGAACTGCCATATTCTACTCGTCGAAGCGGCGACCAATAGCACGTCGAATTTAACGTCGGCTGAAGATTACGCGCTCTCACACGCCAACATTGCCAGCAACAGCTGGAGCGGTAACGAGTCGTCGGCGAGTAGCACCGACAGCCATTACCAAGTCAGCGGCAAAGTCGTCACCGCAGCAACGGGCGACAGCGGGTACAACAGTGTCGCACAGTGGCCCGCTATTCTTCCGGGCGTCATCGGCGTCGGCGGAACGAGCCTGACGGCGATCTCGCCGCGCGCAGAGTCGGCATGGTCCGGCGCCGGAAGCGGCTGCAGCAAAGTCTATGCGAAGCCGTCGTTCCAAAGCACGATCAACACGGGCTGCGCGATGCGCGCAGAAGCCGACGTCTCGGCAATCGGCGATCCCAACACAGGCGTAGCGGTATACGACACGTACCACGAACCCGGATGGCTTGTTTTCGGCGGCACATCGGTCGCTACGCCAATCATTGCATCGGTCTACGCGCTCGGCGGCGTGAACACGGCATCCACGCTGTACGGCAAAGCATCGAGCCTCTACGATCCCACGAGCGGCAGCAACGGCAACTGCGGCGCTCCGCTCTGCACCGCCGGCACGGGTTGGGATGGTCCCACCGGTATCGGCACGCCGAACGGCACAACGGGATTCTGATCGCGGCGATCTCGCGCCGAATAGAAAAGGCCCGCATTGCTGCGGGCCTTTTCTATTTGTACGGCGGGCGTAACGCGCTACGCGTTCGCCTTCACGCGGTTCGGATCGACTTTCACGCCGGGGCCCATCGTGCTCGTGAGCGTGACGCTCTTGAGATACGTGCCTTTTGCTGCCGCGGGTTTCGCGCGCACGATCGCATCGAGCAGCGTTGCGACGTTCTCGGCGAGTTGTTCCTCGCCGAAGCTCGCCTTGCCGACGATAGTGTGGATGATGCCGGTCTTGTCGAGACGGTACTCGACTTTACCGGCTTTAATGTCGCGAATCGCGGCGGCGATGTTCGGCGACACGGTGCCGGCTTTGGGGTTCGGCATCTTCTGCGCCAGAATACGGCCGAGCTGCGAACCGACGGCGCCCATCATATCCGGCGTCGCAACCGCGACGTCGAAATCGGCGAATCCGCCCTTCACTTTGTCGATGAGATCCTGTTCGCCGACGACGTCTGCGCCGGCTGCTTCCGCAGCCTTGGCGGCGTCGCCCTTCGCAAACGCGATCACGCGAACCGTACGGCCCGTGCCGTGCGGAAGCAGCACCGTGCCGCGCACGTTCTGATCGCTTTTCTTCGGATCAACGCCGAGACGAATGTGCGCCTCGACCGTTTCATCGAACTTCGCGTTGGCGTTCTTCTTCACGATCGAAACTGCTTCGCTCGCTTCGAAAAGTTGTTTGCTGTCGTAGCCTTCCGCCACTTTACGGAAGCGCTTACCGTGAAAACGAGCCATTACGCTTCCACCTCCACGCCCATCGAGCGCGCCGTGCCCGCGATGATTTTCTTCGCGGCGTCGATGTCGTTCGCGTTAATGTCCGGCATCTTCACCTTGGCGATCTCTTCCAGCTGCGCGTTCGTGAGTTTACCGACTTTGTTGCGGTTGGGCTCTTTCGAACCCGACTCGAGCTTCAGCGCCTGCTTGATGAGGAACGACGCCGGCGGCGTCTTGGTGATGAACGTGAACGTGCGGTCTTCGAATACGGTTATCTCGACCGGAATGATCATGCCCGCCTGCGAGGCAGTACGTTCGTTGTACTGCTTGCAGAAGTCCATGATGTTCAAGCTGTAGGGACCGAGAGCCGGACCGATCGGCGGCGCGGGCGT
>JAICWY010000029.1 GCA_025934645.1 Vulcanimicrobiia bacterium | reverse complement strand
GATCACCGAAACGCGCGGATGGAACGAACGGATCGATTCCAGCTGGAACGAAGAGACTTCCGCGACGACCCAATCTTCGGGAAGGGCCTCGAGCACTTCCCGGATGAGCGGATCGCCGATGTTGCCGCCGACGCGCACGCCTTTGCCGGATTCGCGGATAAGATGTCCGATCAGCGACGTCGTCGTCGACTTGCCTTTGGTGCCGGTTACGGCAACCATCGGCGCCCGGCACAAACGGTACGCGATCTCGATTTCGCTGTAGACCGGAATATTCGCGTCCTGCACGCGCCGCACGAGCGCGCCGTTCAGCGGCACGCCGGGCGAGAGCACGGCCGCGCCGATTTCGCCGAGCACGCGCTCGAACTGCGCGGCCGGAACGAACTGCGCTCCTTGCGCTTCGACTTTTGCAATCGCTTCCGTGAGTTCTGCCGGCGGTTTTTCGTCGACCGCGAACACGCGCGCACCGCGATCGCGCAGTACTTGCGTGCTCGCAAGCCCGCTGCGCCCGAGACCGATAACGAGAAATGTTTCGCCGCTGCCGAAATGCATCATCGCGCGATGGCCAACCCTATGAATGAAAGTGCGACCGAGGCAAGCCAGAAACGCGCGGTTACCATGGTTTCGGGCCAACCGGCAAGTTCGAAATGGTGGTGCAGCGGGCTCATGCGGAAGATCCGCTTTCCGCCCGTGCGTTTGAAGTACGTCACCTGTATGATGACGGAGAGCGCTTCCGCGACGAAGACTCCGCCGATGACGATGAGCAGCAGCATCTCACCGCTCAGGATCGCCAGCGCCGAGAGCAATGCGCCGAGCGCGAGCGACCCGGTGTCGCCCATGAACATCTTGGCCGGATGACGGTTGTACATCAAAAAGCCGAAGCATGCGCCGACGCCAAGCAGCGCGGCGATATTTGCGGCACTCGCACCGTTCCATTCCCACGCAAGTGAGGCCAGAACGACGAGCGGCGGAACCATCGTGCCCGACACCAATCCGTCGAGTCCGTCCGTAAGATTCACCGCGTGAATCGTCCCCGTCACCGCAACGATGCCCAGCAAAAACCACAGCCAATACGGCGCGTGCAGTTCGTAGCCGCTCATGTGTAAGAGCACGCCGACCGGAATGCCGGGCGTCCGCGAAACCCACCACAGAAACACGGCCGCGGCGAGCGCGGTGAGCAAATACTTCGTGCGCGCGCGCAAGCCGGCGTTTTTTCCGCGGCGGATTCCGGCAAAATCATCGATGAAGCCGATAATGCCGCATGCAACGACCAGGAGGTAGAGCGCGATCGAGAACGGACGATCGAATGCGAGCACCGGCAGCAAACCGACTGCGAACACGATGCCGCCCATCGTGGGCGTTCCCGTCTTCTTCTGATGCGTCTGCGGCGCGTCTTCGTACGCGTGCTGCCGGAACTGCAGCGCGCGCAACATCGGCAGGAGCACCGCGCCCGCGATCGCTGCGAGCAAGAACCCCGCGGCTACAACTGCGAGTTCGAAACCGTAGTTCATGAGGCCGCACCGCCCAGCAGCGGATGCGCGCCCTCGCCGCGCCATTTGAGCACGACGATCGGCGTCTGCTCGTCGCCGTTCCCGTGGGGGTTGGAAAGGAGCGCGAGTTCCACATTCTTGCGGTTGACGCCGGTGGACGCGCCCAACACTTTCGCCTTCTCCAGATCGTTTGCGTCCACGACGGTGCACGCAACGCCGGTCGCTTCGAAGACCGATTGTGCGAATGCGTCGGGATTCTGCGGCGCGAAGACGATCGCGCGTTCGAACGGCGGCAGCGTGCCGGTATATCCGTCGATCGCCGTAATCGCCTCGCCCATAATTTCATAGAACATGCCGCGGCGGCCGATGAACCGGCCGGCGACCTGCATTGCCGAGGCGTACAGCACTTTCCACACACCGACTTGGTCGATAACGATCTGCAGCGATTCCGGTTGGCTCACCGTTGCAAGCGCGCCGGCGCGCTGCGAGAGAAAGTAGGCCACGCGCGACGGACGCACGTATTCGGCGGGAACCGCTTGGCCTTGCGCGATCGCGACGGCGGTTTCCGAGATCGCAAGTACGTCGCCGGGCCGCGCGATGCCGCTCACGGCGTGTTTAACGATCGCTGCGAGATCTTCGCCGGGATAGACGAGGCGCGTGCGTACCGGAACGGCGACGATTCCGGACGGGAGCCCGTTGCGTTCGACTCGCAGACTCTTCACCGCGGCGCGTCCTGCGACTCTCGAAGCGTTTGAACGATCTCCTCCATCTTGTACTTGCGCGAACCTTTGAGCAGCACGGCGTCGCGCGGACCGGCGTGATCGCGCAGCCAGCGCACCGCATCGCCGTTCGATCTGAACAGCTCGATGCGGTCGCTGGGAAATCCCGCCGCCATCGCGCCTGCGGCGAGCGACGATGCAAAATCTCCGCCGCATAACAACATATCGACATTCGCTTTAGCCGCATGAGCGCCCACGCGCTCGTGCAGTGCGGGCGCGTCCGATCCGAGTTCGGCCATGCTTGCCAGCACGGCAATGCGACGCTCCGCCGGTTCGCCCGCGAAAGCATCGAGCGTGGCGATCATGCCGGTCGCGTTCGCGTTGTACGCATCGTAGATCACGTGCATGCCGCCCGGCATCGTCATGCGCTCGTACCGGCCCGGCGGCAAGGTGAGCTGCGGCACGCGCGCGGCGATCGTTCCGGCCGGCACGCCGGCGATGAGCGCTCCGGCAATTGCGGCGGCGAGGTTCGCGCGATTGTGCGCGCCGGGCAATGGAATTTCGAGCGCGTGCGTTTCGACGTCCGAGCCGTAGGTAAGACTGAGCGTTCCGTCGTCTTCGATCCACACGCCCGGAACGCGCGGTTTGCCCGCGCCGAACCACAGCGGCGGCGAATCGAGTGCGGCGGCGCGCAATACGGATTCGGAATCGCCGGCATTCAACACCGCCTGCGCACCGAGCGAGAACAAACCCCATTTCGTGCGCGCCAAGCGTTCTCGCGATCCGAAAATCTCCAGATGCGCTTCGCCGATGTTGGTAAGGATGCCGATTTGCGGACGCGCGACCTGCACGAGCACGGCGATGTCGCCCTCGTGGCGCGCGCCCATCTCCACGACGAGCACGCGGTGATAGGGCTGCACCGAGAGCAGCAGTTTGCTGACGCCGATTTCGTTGTTCTCGTTTGCAGGCGATGCGAGCACGTCGTCGGCGCCGTAGTGCGCTGCCAGCAATTGCGCGAGCAGATGTTTGGTGGTGGTCTTACCGGCGCTGCCCGTGATGCCGATGACGCGCCCGGGAAACGCCGCGCGCGCCGTTGCGGCCAAGTCCATGTACGCGTGCTTCGTTTCGGCGACTACCAATGCCGGAGCGGCGCCCGCCGCCTCTGCGCGATCCACGATCACCGCAGCCGCGCCTTTGCCGATCGCATCGCCCGTGTACGCATGGCCGTCGAAGTTCTCGCCGCGCAACGCCAAGAAAACGTCGCCCCGTTCGATCGTGCGCGTATCGGTGACGATACGCAGTTCCGACGGAAACGCCGATTCGTGCAGAACGCGGCCGCGCGTCGCTCCGACCGCTTGCGCCAGCGTCAGTTTCATTTGGCAGCCGTTTCCCGGCGGGCGAGCGCTTCGCGCGCGACGGCTACGTCGTCGAACGGCAGTACTTCCGTACCGGCGACCTGATAATTCTCGTGGCCTTTTCCGGCGAGCAGCACGACGTCGCCGGGCTGTGCGCCTGCAATTGCCGCATCGATGGCCGCGCGCCGATCTATCTGCACGGTGTGCGGCGCCGATCCTACGCCCGGCAAAATGTCGTCGACGATCGCCTGCGGATCTTCGGTGCGCGGGTTATCGGATGTAACGTAGCTGTGGTCCGCGTACCGCGCGGCCACCCGGCCCATCTGCGAGCGCTTGCCGCGATCGCGGTCGCCGCCGCAGCCGAACACGACGATCAAACGCCGCGAGGCGGTTTCGCGCAGCGTTCGCAGCACGTTTTCCAGCGCGTCGGGCGTGTGCGCGTAATCGACGACGACATCGATGCCGCCGCCGCGCACGTGCTCCATGCGTCCGGCCACGCGTTCGAGCGAGGCCAAGCCTTGCGCCGAACGTTCGTCATCGATCCCGAGCGATCGTGCCACGCCGATCGCGCATAACGCATTTGCAACGTTGAAACGTCCCGGCAACCGTACGGAAAAGCGCCGGCCGTCCACCTCGAACTCGCTGCCGCCGGCGCGCACGTCAACAGACGCCGGGCGGATATCGGCCGGCGCGGTCATCGCATACGTCAGGACCGGCTTGCTTGCGCGCAATTCGGCGCTCCAGCGCGCGCCCAACTCGTCGTCGAGATTGAGCACGCAGCGCGGCGCCATGTCGAACAATTTGCGCTTTGCCGCGGCATACGCGTCGAAGGTTTTGTGAAAATCAAGATGGTCGCGGGTGACGTTGGTTAGCGCGCCGGCCGCGAACCGGATATCTTCAACCCGCTGCAGCGAAAGCGCGTGCGAGCTCACTTCCATCGCAACGGATTTTGCGCCCAGATCGCGCATCTGCGCGAGTAAATCGTGAAGCTGCGATGCGAGCGGCGTCGTGTTTGCCAGCGGCCATTCGCGATCGGAAAAGCGCGCGCCAATAGTGCCGATGGTGCCGCACGGCACGCCCGCCGCGCTGCAGATCGCCGCGATCATTTGCGTCGTCGTGGTTTTGCCGTTCGTTCCCGTAACGCCGGCAATCTGCAAATCGCGCGAGGGAGATCCATAAAACGCGTCGGCAATTTGCGAGAGCGCGCGCGCGGAATCCGGAACGACCGTAAACGCAACGCCTGCCGGAACGTCGACGCGCTCTTCCGCCACGATCGCGGCCGCACCGCGTTCGACCGCCTGCGGAATGAAGCGGTGCCCATCGGTGTGTTCGCCGCGCAGGGCGACGAACAGCGCGCCCGGGCGAACCTCGCGCGAATCGATCGCCAAACCGGTGATGTGAGCGCCGCGCAACAATTCTTCTAGCGCCGCGCTCCGGCCAGAATCCATCCCTAACGCTTCTCCACCGTCTCGCGCCGGACCAAGCGCCCCTTTGCCACTGCGGACTTCGGCGGCGGCAGCGAGGGAAGCACGCCGCTGTGCAGCATCGCCGCTTTGGCGATCTCGGTAAATGCGGGCGCGGCCACGACGGATCCATAAATCGCATCCTGCGGCTGCTCGACTTTGACGTAAATCACGTAGCGCGGATGCTCGTACGGCACCATGCCGACGAAGGAGGCGGTATAGCCGCTGTACCGTCCGTTAATCACATCTTGCGCGGTTCCGGTTTTGCCCGCGGTCGTGTAGCCCGGAATCTGCGCGCTTGGGTTGCCGGTGCCGCGCACGACGACGGCGCGCAAGAAGCCGCGCAGTTTTTTCGCGGTCGTTTGTGAGAAAACGCGATGCTCGTACTGCGTCGGATACGTGTAGATCGGCGAGCCTTGAGCGTCGAGGATCGAACGGATGATGCGCGGACGCACCAGCATGCCGCCGTTCGCAATCGCCGCGTAGAAGCGCGTGATCGCGATCGGCGTCACGGACACGCCTTGCCCGAACGACATGGTCGCGAGCGAACTGCCGCTCCAATCCGCCGGCGGCGGCACAAGGCCGGCGGCCTCGCCCGAGATGCCGATGTCCGTCGGTTCGTCAAAGCCGGCAAGCTTCTCCATTTGATAGAAGCGCTTGGATCCAACCGCAAACGCGACTTCCGCCGCGCCGACGTTGAGCGAATCGGCGATGATTGTCTCCAGCGTGTCGCCGCTGGGTGAGGGCGTCAAACCGTCGACCGCGTTGTAGATGCGGCGGCCGCCCACTTCCAGCGGTCCGGCCGACGGAAAGCGCCGGTCCGGTCCCGCTTTTCCCGCTTCCAGCGCAGCGGCGGCCGTCAAAAGTTTATACGTCGAACCCGGTTCGTACAGATCCGTAACGGCGCGATCGCGGTAATCGTCCGAGGAGAACTTCCAATAGGCGTTCGGATCGTAGTGTGGATAATTCGCCATTGCGAGCACTTCGCCGGTATCCGGATCCATGACGATCGCCGTGCCGTTTTTGGCGTGGTAGCTCTTGACTTGTTTTTCCAGCGCGCTCTCGGTGACGAACTGCAGATACGAATCGAGCGTTAACTCCAGCGACAATCCCGGTTTTGCGGGACGGACGATCTTTTCGTGTCCGAACGGAATCGGGCGGCCGAATTCGTCGGTTTCGATCGTCACGCGGCCCGACGTTCCTTTGAGGAGATCGTCGTACGTGTACTCCAGGCCCGACAAGCCGTTCTCGTCGATGCCCACGAATCCCAGAATTGTCGAAGCGCTCTTTCCCGCGACGTCGACGCGGCGGCCGGTATCCTCTTCGATGACCGCAATGCCGGTCAAATCCAGCGCCTGCACTCTATCGGCGATATCGGGAGCGATCTTGCGCGCGATCCACACGAACTGCAGATGCCGGTCGTGCAGCAGCGCGGCCGTCGATTTATCGATCTTCCCTACGACGCGCTCCAGTTGCTTGATCGTCTCGTCCGGATCGGTAAGATCGTGCGGCACCGCGTACACGCTTTCCGAGGGGAGCGAACGCACGAGCACGCTGCCATCGCGATCCAGAATGCTTCCGCGGCGCGCGTACACTTCCACGGTGTCGCTGCGCTGCGCGAGCGCTTCTTTTGCGTAGACCGTACCGTGGACCATCTGAACGTCGAAAAGCCGCCACGAAAGATACGCGGCGACGAATGCGAGTCCATAAAACAGCATTTTCGCCCGCCGGGGCCCGACGCGCGAGAAGGTCCGCTTATGCATGGGCGGTTACCTTATTTCGCGCCGAATAGATTCGCTAACCCGGTCAAAAACGCGAGATGCGATCGATCCTCCGGCCGCGCTTGCGCCGGCAGCGTAACGATCGCGAACTGCTGCGGATCGCTCATGTGCAACTGCGCCGCCACCCGCGCGAGCCGGTCATCGCTGCGCAGCGCGGCGAGCCGTTCGTCGAGCTGAGCGGTTTGCGACTGCAACTGGGCGCGTTCGCGCTCCGCGCGCGCGACGGCATAATTCAAACTGGTCAGCCTAGCCGTTAGCGTCACGTAACCCATCACGAGTGTCAGCCCAATCGCCAGCACGCCGCAGAATTTCATCAACCCCGAATACCGGGCGCGTGCCGCGCGGGAGACCCGCCGCTGCGTCGCGCTCTTTGCCGTTCGTGGATTCGAGATGCGCGGTTGTTCTTGGCGCAGGGGTTGTGCAAGCATCAGCTGGCCTTCCGTTGTGCGGCGCGCAGTTTGGCGCTGCGCGCGCGGGGATTCCGTTCGAGTTCCGCATCGCCGGCGGACACCGGCTTGCGCGTGATGACGTCGAGCCGCTCGTCTTCACGGAATTTGTGTTTGACGATCCGGTCTTCCAGTGAATGAAAGCTGATCGCGACGACGCGTCCGGCGGTGCGCAAACGCCCCACGGCGCCGTCCAAACTGTCGCGCAGCGCATCCAGTTCGTCGTTGACCGCAATGCGAAGCGCTTGAAAAACGCGCGTCGCCGGATGGATCCGTTCGCGCTGCCCGGGTCTGTGCAGCAGACCGCTGATCATCTGCCCGAACTCTATCGTGCTCTGCGGAAGCGTTCCGGCTTGGCGCCGCTGCACGATCGCTCGGGCGATCCGGCGCGCCGCGCGCTCTTGCCCGTAATGAAAGAAGATGTCGGCGAGCTCGGTCTCGCTTGCGGTCATCAGAATGTCGTAAGCGCTTTGCCCGGCCCCGGGATTCATGCGCATATCCAGTGGAGCGGATTCGCGGAACGAAAAGCCGCGCGACGCGTCGTCAAATTGCATCGACGATACCCCCAAGTCGTAGAGAACGCCGTCGATCAGCTCGATCCCGAGCCGGTCTAAGGCCGTCGAGAACTCGCGGAAATTGGATTGCACGAAGGTAAAAGCGGGATGGGCGATCGCTGCGGCGCGCACTTGCGCTTGCGGGTCCGCATCGAAGGCAACGAGCCGGCCGCCATTCAGGCGCGAGAGGATCGCCCGCGTGTGGCCGCCCGCTCCGAACGTGGCATCGACATAGATCCCATCCGGCCGGATCGCCAAATATTCCAGCGACTCCGTCAATAAGACCGGGATGTGTTCGTCCATCAACCCACTCCGGCATCAGTAAAGCCCCAGCTCCGCCATAAAGTCGGCGTCGCCGTCCTGAGGGGCGGCATGCGTGGCCAGGCGTTCGCGGGCCCAGATCTCGATGCGAGTAAGAGAGCCGATGGATGTAACGTCACGGTCGATCCCCGCGTACGAGCGCAGCGCCCCCGGAATGAGCAGCCGCCCCTGGCTGTCGCACGCGACCTCCTCGGTGTGGGCGAATAGATGCCGCACGAAACGCCGGTAGCGGTCGTCTTTGTTCGGCGCGGCCTCGAGCCGGTCGCAGAACTGCCGCCATGCGGGCTCGGGATACAGAAGCAGGCACGGGTCGGACGGCGATATCGTTAGAATGAAGCCGGTGCCGAGCCGTTCGCGGAAGCGCGCGGGCACGATGAGGCGACCCTTATCGTCAAGGGCATGCTCCACCGAACCGGAAAAGCGCGGTAAGTCCGCGTGCAAGCTACCCTCCCTCGGTCACCACTTTGCACCACTTCCCTCCACTATACGCACCCGGGGTGCCACTTGCAAGCACCGGATATCAATTCCGGAAGCGGATAGCGCGACCGGAAAGTGCTTGGCAACCCCCGCCGAACGAAAAGCGTTCTTCGGGCGCCTCGATCTAATAATCTATTGCTGACGGAGGGTGACGCTTTGAGTTGGATGCCCCGCTCGGGTCTTGACTCGGCGGAGAACATCGTTTGGCTCCCACGCCTGTTCGACAAGGCTCGTCGCGCGCAATCTCACGCGGATGGCCGCCTGTTCGACGGATATTGCTACGGCGACAATGATTTTATCGACCGCGCCGTATTGCAGTTCTTGCGTACGAACGACGGAGAAGTTTCTGCGTTATTGCGCAACAACTCCGATGATGCCGCCGCCGGGATCCTCGTAAGCCGGAGTGGCCGCACGCCCGCCGAGTGTATCGAGTTTAGTACCAATCTTCGTCGCAAGCTCTTCGATTTTGCTGTAATTGAAGCCGACGAAGGCCGTCTGCCGGCCGGATTTAAGACGTCGTTCTTGCGGCTCTTTTATAACCGTATAATGATGCCGTTCGTCTATCCGATTTTTCGACGCGCAGAACAGCGGCGCGATCCGCTACGGCATGACGGTGGCCGGGGCTGAACCAGATCCCGCTGCTAGGAGTTGCCCTCGTAGCGCACCACGAGAACCGCGACGTCGTCTGCGTGGGCTCCCCGGATGCATGCGTCGCGCAGAGCGCGCGCCGGATTGACGGCATTGCGTATCGCCGTGTCGGCTAATGCCCCGCGCAGTGCGGCCTCGCCCTCAACGGGCGTGTGCAGCCACTCCGTCAAGCCATCGGTATAGAACACGATCGTGCAGCCCGGTTCCAACTTTACGCGTTCGACGCGGACGTTCTTACGCGAGAGCGCGCCGCTTCCCAGCGGCGGCGACGCCTCGCGGATCAGCGAGGTCGTGCGTCCGCGCGTCCACATCAGCGGGCTCGGATGACCGGCGGAGGCAACGGTCAGCACACCGCTCTCACGCTCGAGTATGGCTACGAGCGCCGTGCAAAAAATTCCGGACGGTACTTCATGCCCGAATAAAAAGTCCGCATCTTCGAGAACTTTCGCAAGATCCGTCTCCATGACGAGCGCCATGCGAATGGCGTTGCGGATCGAGGACATTTGCGCAGCCGATTCGATGCCGTGACCGGATACGTCACCGATCGAGATGCCGATATCGCCGTTCTTCAACTCGAAGACGTCGTACCAATCGCCGCCGACCAGCAGTGCGGCATCGGCCGGCTCGTAAAGCGCGTCCAGCCGCAAGTCGGGTAACGAGGGCAGCGTAGCCGGCAACGCCGCGCGCTGCAAGCGCTCCGCTATGTCGACTGTTTGGGAATGTAGGCGCGCCTTGCCGATAGCGAGCCCGCAGCGGCGTCCGAGATCTTGCGCGAAAATGAGCGCGTCTTCGTCGTACGGCGCGGAAGCGTCACCGGTGCGTACGAGCGTAAGCGCTCCGGCGATTCCCCAAATCTGCGAGCGAATGGGCACGACGATCATGGACCGGTATTGCAGCCGCCGCATCAGCTCCGCGTGCCTTGCGCTCGCGGCGTTCCGCTCGATCCACGCATCGTCGATCGAGGGCGCCAGAAAGGGCTGACCGCTGTCCAATACCTTGCAAACCGGATGTGCCGGCCGCCCCTCATCGGAATGCAAATATTCGATCAGCGCTGCAGAGACACCGTATTGTTCGTCGCCTTTACGGGCGGCGCTCACGCGTTCGACATCCGAAGCCGACCCGAGATCGAGCAGGCAGATGTCCGCAACGGTTTGGACCGCGGCTTTGCACACGTTCCGCAACGTATTGCGGTAGTCGAGCGAAGACGAAAGCAACTCGCCGGCGGCGATCAGAAACCGCATGTAGTCGGCGTCGTTGCGTAAACGGCGAAGTTCCGAAGGCTCGAAATGAGTCATCTGCTGCCCACAATTTGAAAACGCCCGCGAGCCTTAGCATGCACTTCGCACGCAAAAAGAACGGAGTCAGGAGTGAATCTTTATAGGACCTTTGGCAGCCGCGCGCCGATTCCTAGACGCACGACGGCCCAATTTTTTGCAGGTATGGGCGGCCGGATTTCCGGCCGCCCATACCGCTATCTGCTCTTGATCGATATTTTTTTGGGTTGCGCTTCGGGGCGGCGGTTTAGCGTGAGCACAAGCATACCGTCGCTCACGCGAGCATCGATGGTATCCGCATCGACATCTTCCGGTACGGTAAACGACCGCGCAAACGTGCGGCGATCGTTCTTTCCGTTCACGGACAAGACGCCGTCCTTGAACGTCACGTCGATCTGCTCGGGTTTGAACCCCGGGACGGGAACCTCGACTTCGTAGCCGGCTTCCGTGCGGGTCACATCGTATTCGAACGCCCAATTCGAGCCAAGGGCGCGGAACGGATCGAACCCCGTGAGGTCGCGGAACGGGCTCCAGGGAGTCGCACGATCCATCGTCGTTCCATTTTGAGAGCGGGCTAAAGCACCGGCCATACCTGAGAACATCTCCTTTCCTTACTCCAGGCGAACATGCTTAGCGCAGTTCCGATTATAAAAATTTTGGCAGTCTTGTCAACAGAGTGCTAATTAATTACTAAATTCTTAGTTGACATTTCCTGCGGCCGAGTGTAGTCTCTACCTAATTCCTTAGGTAAAGCGAACCGGAGGCGGGAATGGAATTTCGACGCCCTCTCTTTAGTGTTGCCTTGGCGCTTGCGATAGCGGCGCCGGCGCCGGCCGTAAGAGCCGTCGACGCGCAAGATCCGGTGAACTTGAAGATTCCGACCGTTGCCGCGCCGCCGGCGCTTACCGGCGATCTGAGCTCCCCGGTTTGGAAACAGGCAGCCGTCGTGAAGCTCGGATACGATCGGCAGACGCATGCCGCCGCCGCGGAACAGACCACGGCGTATCTGCTTACCGACGGCAAGGCGCTGTACGTCGCGTTCGACGCCGTGCAAAACCGCACGCCGATCGTCGCGAACCAGCGGACGAACAACGTCGGTGTGGACACCGATGACGAAGTAAAGATCGCGCTTTGGCCCGGCGGCCGCAGCGGTTTCAATTATCAATTCATCTCCACGCCGATCGGTACGCGCTATCAGGTTTCGTCGGAGAACTCGAATTACGAACCGACATGGGACGCGGTCGCGAAAACCGCAAAAGACGAATGGTTCGTTACGATGCGCATTCCGTTGAACATCGTTCGCGGGGCGAAGAAAGACGAATGGATGGTGCAGCTTTCACGTTGGGAGCCGACGACGAATTCGCTGTATCTCTGGAGCGGCGGACCGCTGGTCAACGGCACGAGCGATCCGAATTATGCGCGTCCGCTCACCGGCATGCCGGCCACCGTCGCGCTGAGGCCGCAGCCGCGCTTCGGTATTTACACGCTGGGCGCAATTGCGGCACCTTCGATCGGCGGCAGCACGTCGCGCATGGGCGCCGATATTGCGATTCCGCTCACCGAGGGCACGTCGTTCATTGCGACGATACACCCGGACTTCTCTAACGTCGAGCAAGACCAGCAAACGATCTCGCCCACCGCGTTCCGCCGCTTCTTCAACGAGACGCGGCCGTTCTTCACGCAGGGCGCGGGATTTTATAACTACTACGAATGCGACGCGTGTCCGAACGAAGCATCGCTGTACACACCCTCCATTCCGACGCCGCGCGACGGTTACGCCATCGAAGGGCACGAGGGGCAATTCAGTTTCGGCGGTTTCGATGCGATCGGCGCAGGCCGCACCGATACCGCGCAATCGGTGGTGTACCGCACGAAGCCGCGCAACTGGTTCACGTCGATGCAGCGCGTGACGGTCGACATGCCCGGCTTGCACGACGACACCACGCAGTTCGCTACAAAATGGGACGATCTCCAGCACAAGTTCGTCTACGCGAACTACGGCACGGAGTCCGGAACCTTGGTGAACGACGGCAACCAAAGCAAATTTGCGGAATTCGGCGCCGGATGGTACGGCGCACATTCCTTCACCGGCGGCGGCATACGCCGCATCGGCGCACAGTACAATCCGTACGACGGATTTTTCACCAACACGGCGATCGCCGGATACGGATTGTTCAGCAATCACAACTGGACGCCGAACGGCGGCTTCGCAAAATCTATCAGCAGCTTCGTCTCGATCGACCGGTACAAAGATACGCTCGGTCACGGTAAGGCGCTTGAGGATACCGCGTGGGGCGTCGACGTGGTTACGCGAAAACTATGGGAATTCAGTACGAGCAGCGGCTCGAGTTACTTCCTAGTGAACGGAATCATGGCCCCGATCACCCAGAATTACACCGGCATCACCTACCATTCCGGGACGGCTACGCCCACGACGTTCGGTTACGCGACCGGCATTTTTGGAAACGGCCGGCTGGACTCGTGGACGCGCACGACGACATTTGCGGTTGGGCGCCGCACCACGGTAACGCTTCAGGCAAACGACACTCGCCAATATCTTCCCACCGGGATCAACACCGAATGGCTCGAACGCGCGAGTGTCGCGGTGCAGCAAGGTCCCGATGCTTCCTTTGCGATCGGACTGCGGCGGATCGTCGGCACGGGCCCCGATTTGAACGGCGCGGATACCAGCTGCGTTGCCGGTTGCACGAACGTTTCGTTCGCGTATCACAAGCGGTTCGGCGCGTTCGAAATTTACACGGCATACGGCGATCCGAGCCGGCTGTACACTCGTCCGCAATTTCTTTTTAAAGTCATCCGCTACGTGGGCGCGGAGAAGGGGACGTAAGGCGCCGCTTTGCGCTACGCAGGTTCGGGCGTGTCGTTTTTCACGACGTGATCGAGCGGCGGAGCGGTGACAACAGTGATAACCTTGGTCACCCCGGCGACCTCGAACAGGCGGCGCACCGCAGGCGTGACGATGACGACGATCTCGAGCGGATTGCCGCCGGCGTCTTCAAACGAGCGGCGGTAGCGCATGAGCAGCGTCAGGATCGAGGAATCCATCGTCTCCACACCGCGGCAGTCGATCAGCACTCGATCGACGCTGCCCGGAGGGGGAAGCTGCGCCGCGACTTCGTCACGGCGGTAGAGATCCAGATCGCCGGTCAAAGCGAGGCGGGCCGTCCGAACTTGCTCGTTCACGCTGGTTATGGTTTGCCCGGGCCCTTAAAACCGTAAACCGGGCATCCTGCAGGAAATTGAACGGTCCAAATGTTTAACGGGTCCCCGCTCCGGGAATCAAGACATGTCCGATGCTGCGTCACGTTGCTCAATTCTACGAATCGGAGCCCAGCGCTTTGATCGAGAACGTCGCCCGCACCGCCTGCAATGCTTTGCACGGCGGTGATGTTGCATTGGTCGTCGCGCCGGCAGAACGGATGAATCAGATTCAGTCCGCGCTCGAGTTTCAAGGCTTGGATACACGCGAGGCGATCAAGCGCGGCCGCTTGGAATTCATCGACGCGCATGAGGCGCTCGACCGGTTCATGTTCGCGGGCCGTCCCGACCCGGACGCGTTCGATCGCGTCGTCGGCGAGGCCGTGCGCGGCATGCTCGCGCGTCGTGAGGCGAGTAAGCTGTACGCCTATGGCGAGATGGTCGGCGTGCTTTGGGACGACGGCAATGAAGCAGGCGCGGTTGAACTGGAAGCGCTTTGGAACGCGCTGCTCGCCGATCTTCCCGTGAGTCTCCACTGCGGCTATCCCGCCGAGTCGTTCGAGCGCGCCGTTTGGACGGGCCACATGGAGGCGGTGCTCGACGCGCACGACGAGACCATCCCGGAAAACCTGGTCGCCACGAGTTAACGCGAAGGCCGGCGCAGATGCGCCGGCCTTCTGCTTTCCAGCGGACCGCGCGCTACAGCGCGTTCGCCATGGCCCAGCCCTTCGGCGCGCCGATGCCGGTCACCAAGTCGTAGCCCGTGACGGCGGTGTATGCGCCGTTGCTGCCGGACGTGACGTCGGTGTAATCCGTGTAACCGGTATTCTTGAAGAGCGTGTAGAGATTTGGATCCACGAATCCGAAGTGCGTGCCCCGCAGTTGGTTCACTTCGGACATGAGCGCGGTAAACTCCGGCGACGACCACGACGTGCCGTCGACCTTCATCCATCCGCCTTGACCCGCCGCGTAGACTGCGACGCCGACACCCGGCAGCGAGATGTCCGGATTGTTACGGCCGTTCGGGTTGACGCCCGAGATGCCCGATTGATAGCTCGGCACCGCGAAGATCGTCGAATAGCCGCCGCCCGATGAGAATCCGTTTGCGGAGTCCGTTCCGGCAGTGATGCTCGTGAGCGCGCCGGTGGTGCTGCTGCTGGTAAAGTTCACTGCGCCGACCGCCGTGAAGTACGGATCCGAAGCGGGCGCGCTAACGCCCAGACCGCTGCATTCATTGCTGCCCGAGTCGCCGGACGACGCGGCGAACGTCATGCCCTTCGCAGCCGCTTGCTGCGCGATCGAGTTGGTCGTGTTGGTGAACGCCGTATCGCTGGTTTCGCAACCGCCGAACGAGGAATTCACGACTGTCGCAATGCCGTCGGAAACGGTTTGATTGTAGCCGTCTTCGATATGCTGCGAACTAAGATCCGGGAAGTTGTAGACGCGGATGTTGGCGCCCGGCGCGAGGCCGGCGATCGTTTCCACATCGAGCGCCGTTTCAACGTAATCGCTGCTCGAAGCGTTACCGCCGCCGTCGACGGCGACATTAGTAATCGTACCGGTATGCGAAACGCCCGCGGCACTCAGATACGTCGTTACGTCGCTGCTGGTGATCGGCGTGTCGATTTCAACGGCGACCGTTTGACCGGAGCCGTTGCAGCCGTGCTGCACCGGAAAATCGAACGCCTTGGCGACGCCCGTTGCAAGCCAACCGTTGGAGCCGCTTAGCGGACCGCTCAGCGCGGCCGCACCGTTGCATCCGCCGGCAGGCGTCGGAGTCGGAGCGGGCGTGCTCGTGGGAACGGGGGTCGGAGTCGGAGCAGGCGTGCTCGTGGGCGCCGGTGTCGGCGTGGACGTGCTGCCGCCCGACAAGCTCACGTCATCGACGTATTGCCACGTGTAGGTATACGCATAGCCGTCGCCATGCACGCCGAAGTACAGATAATACGTTCCGCCGGCATACGCGCTCAGGTTATACGACTTCTGAACCCAACCGGCAACGTTGTTCACGCTGTAGTAGAAGTTCACGACGCGGTTGCCCGCGGAATCGAGCAGGTCGGCTTCTTGCCATGCGTACGACGTGTTGGTTTCGTTCGATTGCTGGTACACCCAGAACGTAAGCGTACCATTCGCCGGAATCGTTACCTGCTGGCAGGGACCGGTGTCGCCGTTCGGCTCGCCGGATGTCGAGTTTGTCGAGCCCGCACGTCCCGAATAGATTCCGGTGTGCGGATGATTCGTCGAAACGGTCGCGTTGATGTTGCCGCATTGCTGCCAGCCGTTGTTGATCGCGCCGCTCTCGAAGCCGGGATTCGTCACGATATTCGTTGCGTACGGCGTCACTGCCATCGGCCGGGTTCCGAAAGCGCCGGGCACGGCAACGTTGGCGCGCGTCGCATGACGCTGCTGCATCGGGCGCGCGACGACCAAGTTGTTGAGCGTGACGTCTTTCACCAGACCGGCGAGGCCACCCGGCAACTGCGCGGGCTGCGTGTTGACGAAACGCGCGCCGAAGCGGCCCTGCGAAACGTCATGAATTTGCGTGTGGAACGTTTTCTCCACCGTCCCCGTCGGCGCGTCGGCGTCGATGATGGTGCGGTTGTCGTATTCGTGCGTGATCGTAAAGCCTTGCGCGCGAAGCTGCGCTGCGACTGCAGCTTCTTGCTGCGCCGTCGGCGCGTAATAATTGTTGAAGGCTTCGTTCGAAAGGTAATGGTGGTACATCGGCGAGGCGGGATTGCTCTGATCGCGCACGAGCTGATCCAGCTCCGCTTGATGGTTGTACTGCAGCGTGACGGTCACGTGCATCGGCGCGTTTGTGCTGCGCGCGCCGTTATCGCTGAAAGCGAAGATGCCGCTCGTGCGCGGCGGCGAGGCAATTTGCGCGACTTGCGGCGTTAGACTTCCCGAATTGGACGATTGTGCGCCGGATGAAGCGCTGGGAACGACGGAGGATCCATGTCCTCCGCAAGCCGAGACCGCCATGCCCATCACGAGCAAAGACGCCACGGCGCGAATCGATGTTCGCATACGGCTCCTCAAGAGTGCAGCAAGAGTGAAAGAACCGCCGGGAATCTCCACAAGTCCAAACGGCCCATAGGCTACTGTAACGCTTCCGTAAAGCGCGCGCCAGAACGCCGCTTTCCATATGTGTGCAGTTCGCATATAGCTGCAAAAAAAACAAAACGCCCGCGCTGCTCGCGCGGGCGTTTTGCTGTTGCAGAAAGATCGCGCCGGTTAGAGCTTGATCTGCACCTGCAGGTAGGCTTGGAACGGAAGCGCTCCGGAGAGCGTGCCGTACGGGTACTGCAGGTCCTTGCGGAACGGCTGCGTACCGTTGGCCGGATCCGTGGGCGAGGCTCCGTAGAAGAAGCCGGCGCCGGGGTTCAGGCCCGTCCACTGGTATGCTTGATAATCGGCGTAACCACAGACGTAGTTGTTGGCCGGGAAGGCCTTGGACCACGGCGTGCTGCTGCCGCCGAAGCACCGGTTCACGATGTTCGCGAGGTTCAGCGTTGCCGTAATCCGCGGGCTGATCTCGTACTTGACGAGCGCGCCCATGTTGAACTGCCACGGCTCGCGGTACTGACCGACGCCGTCGAACGAACCCGTGTACGGATCCGGGATGGCGAGGTAGCCGCTCGTCGTAGCGAGGGAAGCGCCGCACGAGTAGTAGTTTGCATACTGCCCGTACGCGCCGGCACCGGCAACCGGCGGCGTCACGCCGTTCGCTCCGGCTTGGTTATCCGCGCAAGTACGCGGATCCAGGCCGTAGACGGACGTCGGAGCGCCGTACGATTGGCCTTGCGAAAGCACGAAGTTCGGCGCAATCGCCAATTTGCCGTGCTTGTAGTTCAGCCAGCCGGTGAAGAAGTTCGGCGAGATCGCCGAGGGACCGGAGAACGCGGGAGCGTCTTCCGGCGGAGCGTTCGGATACGTCTGGTACCAGCCGGTGCGATCGAGCAACCCTTGCGGATTCGAGTTGTAGTACGGGTTGACGATGTCGGTGGCTTTGGCGCAAGCCGGATCCGCCGCGTTGCCGGTCGCGGTGCTGACCGTCGGATCGTAACACGCCGCACCGCCGCCCGACTTCGTCAGACCGTTGTAGGCCTTGATGTAGTCGTTCAGCGTATCGATGGCGTTACGTCCGTTCGGCGCGTTCTCGTAACGGATCTTCGCGTTGGTGTACGTGTACGAGATCGCACCGGAGAAACCGTCTCGCGACGGGTCACCTTTCTGGATCTGGAACTCGACGCCGGTCGAACGCTGCGTGCCCAGGTTGACGGCCGAAACGAAATTCGGTCCGAGCGGCACCGACACGGATTGATGCGTCGTGTAGCGGTAGAACGGCGAGAGTTTCATGGTGACGTCCGTGCCCTTCAGGTGCTTCTCGAGCGAGAAGTCGAAGTTGTTGGACGTCTGCACCGGATTATTGTGGCCCGGGTTGGTGAAGCCGAATCCGAAGAAGCGGCTGAAGTCGTTTTGGGCCGCGTATTTGCCGGCTTGATCGAGGTATTGCTCGAACGCGGCCGGCGTGGGTTGCGTGTACTTGCCGAGCGTAAAGCGCAGAACCGTATCCGGGTTCAGCGTGTACGTTCCACCGATGCGCGGCGAGAACACGTTGTACGCGAACGACGGCGCGCTCACGTTGCTGTAGAGGATGTGACCGTTCTGTCCATCGGGATGAACGGCTTGCTGTCCCGACGGAGCAACGATCGGATTGCCGGTCGAATCGAAACACGCGCCGCCCGTTTGGCCCGTGACCGGAGTGGTCACGGCGACAGCCGGCGGAGGCGAGTTCGGACCGATCGGCGTGAGAACCGGTTGCAGCGTGCCCGGGTCGTAACAATAGACGTGGGCCGCGGCATTGAACCAGAACGCGTCCATCGGATCGTTCGAGTTCTGAAGGTCGTACTGGTAGCGCTCCATGCGCACACCGAGGTTCAGGTTGAGTTTGTCGTTCGGACGGAACTCGTCTTCCAGAGAAGCCGTCGTGAACTTCGGCGTCACGGTGTTGAGCGTGCCGCGGCCTTCCGGCTGCGTCACGATCCATTGAGCGCCCGCGAGCGCTGCCGCCGAGCCCGCCGGTGCGGTGTACGCCGCCCTCGTCGGATCGCTGTACGATCCGGCGGTGGACGAGCTGAAGCACGAGCCGATGGCGCCGGTCTTGTAGTTGTAGCAGTTGCCATTGGCGTCGGCCAGGTTCGTCGCGGTCTTATTGGGACCGTTGGCGAGCCAGCTTTGGTTGTTGAAACGCGTCAGACCCGCAGTCGTGTAGTTGATGTTGAAGCGGAGAAGGTTCTGCGCGTTGATCTGATTCGCGTATTCGAACGAGACGCCACGCGTGTGCGTGTACAGCTCGTAGTCCGGCGACGGGTAGTCGCCGCTGGCGCCGAAGCCGAAGCCGGCCAGACCGTAATACAGCGAGGCTTCGTTCGGGCCGCTCTGCATCCAGTCGGAGTAGAACGAATAGCCGTAGATGCGGGCGTACGCGTTCGAACCGAAGTTCTTCTGGTATTGCAGTTTTACGATGCCCGTGTCGTTCCAAATCGCGTCGCGCTGATCGGTCGGAATGCCCGAGTAGAGCGCGCGGTTCTTGGGAGAGTTCGGGAAGTAGTACGGAACAACGGTCGCGTTGGAGGCGAGTTGTCCGAACGTGGTTCCCGGAGCGAAGACATAGCCGTCTTGATACGGGAACGGGCTCGGTCCGCCGTTGGCACATTTGCCGCTGGAGTAACCGAACGAACCGGCGAGACGCGACATGAAGCACGCCGAGTTGTTCAAGTTCGGATCGATGAAGCTATAAATGTTCTGGAAGGCATTCAATCCGCCCAGATCGTTGATGCTGTCGGCCCAGACCGAATGCGCGCCGCTCGCATCGTACAGCAGCTGGATGTCATCGCGGCCGCTGTCGTGCTTGTGCGGGATGCCGAAGTGGAAGTTCGCAACCACTTCGCGATCCGCCGTGCCGACCTGATAGCCGGCGGCATACGGACCGTACGCAAGGCACATCGGCGTTACGCCGTCGAGACCCGAAACCGGATATCCCGATGCATTCACCGGAGGCTGATTATTCGGACACGCCGGGAAGCCGCCGTTGCCGTAGAAGCCCGTGTTGAACGCAGCGTAGATGTTGCTGCCCGTGCCGGTGAAGCCGTACGGATTCATGCCGGTGTTGTCCAGGTTGCCGCCGTTTTGATTGTTCATCGTGCGGTACTGCTGGTTGTATCCTTGGAGTCCGACGTAATACGAGAAGAGACGGTTCGGCGATGCGCCGCCCGCCTCGGCTTTGAGTTCGTGATAGAACGTCGGAGCGCCGATACCGCCGGTCAGCATGCCGAAGCCGGGATAGGTACCGGTCTTGATGACCTGATTGATGTAGCCGCCCAGCGTTGCGGACGAACCGCTCGCCGGAGAACCGCCGGTGTAAACCTGCAGCTCTTGCTGGCCGAGGTTGGAGAGCGAGTTTCCGTTATAGTTGTCGAACGCGCGGTTCACCGGCACGCCGTCGAACTCATAACCGGTCTGGCCGTAGCTGGCGCCACGGATGTAGAAGACCTGGCCCTGCCCGTAGTTGCCGATGTATGAAGTCACACCGGGCTGCGAGTAGATGCCGGAATACGCTTGGTTTAAGTTGTAGCCGCCGCCGACCGAAGCCACCGTTTGCTGCGTGGTCGCGTTAACGGAGTAGACGTCGGACGTCGTACCCGCTTTCACGAGATTGCCTGCAGCGCGCGAAGTGATCTTCGCGATGGTTTTCAGTTGCGGTTGCGTGTTCAGCGCAAGCGTTTGCGCTTGGTCCGCAAAGACAGTGACGCCGCCGATAGAGACCGGTGCGTATCCATCCTTGTTCGCGTTCAACGTATACGTGTCCGGAGCAAGGCTGAGAAACGCAAAATGTCCCGAGTTATCGGTTTTTGCGCTCGCTGTCTGAGACGGGGACGACGCGGTGATCGTCGCGTCTGCGACCGGCTTGCCGGTCGAGCTGTCCGTAAGCGTACCGTTGAGCGACCCCGTGGTGCCTGCCAGTGCCCATGTTCCCTGGAAGAGCATCGCGAGGAGCAGCAGTACTGCGAACAGCGGCTTATAGAAGCGCGATTGCTTCAAGGAGTAGCCGTCCTTTCAGTGACAGTAAGCGGCCAGCGGCAAGATGCAGCTAGCCGTTTTTACAAACTGCCATACTAAGGAACGGTTGTCATAACAATTCTTTAAGAATGCGGTTAATGGTTTTTGAGATCGCGCAAATTGAGCGCGTCGAGCACCGCCGGCCATTCGGGATGGGCGCGCAGCGGCGCGAATACCGGTTCCGCCACGGCGAACTCGACGAGCGGATCGCGGTTGGCGATTGCGGCGTGCAAATGCCGCACTGCAAGCGGCACGTCGTTGCAGCCCAGGGCGCACGTCGCACGGGAAAAACCCGAGACCGGACGTCCTTCCATTTCGCGTTCGAACGCTTCCGTTGCAGCGCGCGCGCCTTCCACGTCACCGGAGGCGCCGCGAATCAGCACGTCGACGGTCATGGCGCGCTCGCGCACGTTGGGCTGGCCGGGGCGCAGCGGGTCGAAGCCCAGCCGTAAGATCTCTTCGATCTGCGCCCGCGCCGTATCGTACTCTTCATTTGCGAGCAACGCTTTTGCAAGCGTGAAGCGAGCGAGCGCGTACGTCGGATAATGCGCGACGAGCAGTTCCAGTTCCGCGATCGCCGCCGTCTGCGCGCCGGAAAGATAATGCAGCAGGCCGCGCATCCACGGCAAGCGCGGAAACGGATCGTCGACTGCGCCCAGCGACTCTGCGTGCGCGAGAGCCTGGCGCGCAGTCGCCAGATCGCCGCGCATGGCGTAGAGCGAAACGAGCGTGACGTGCGTCCACAGATATTCAGGCGCAACGCGCAAACCGGCGAGCAGCAGTGTTTCGGCCTCTTCCCAAGCGTACCGCAGATGCAGCGACGCAAGAGCGGCGACGCAAGCCGCCGTCGCGTTTTGCGGATCCAGCTGCATCGCGCGCCGCGCGTCCATCTCGGCAAGACGTAACATGTGATGCTGCGGCTCGAACATGAACTCGCCCAGCAGATAGCGGCAGCGCGCGCGGCCCGCGTACGCCTGCGCACATTCCGGATCTTGCTCCATCGCGCGGTTGTACAGCGCGATCGCGGATTCGATCGACGGCTGCGTGCGCATCTGCCACAATTCGGCCGCGTTGCTGCAGTAATGCTGCGCGAGGATGCGCGAAGGCGATTCGGCATCGGCACGGTCGACTTCGCCGACGAAACGGTAGCCGGTGCGCGGAACCGTGAGCACGTAGCGATGCTCGGCCGCATCGTCTTGAAGGGCTTGGCGCAGCATGAAGATGTGCTGCGCGACATTGTTCATGGTCGCGCCGCGCTGCGGCCACACGGCTTTGAGCAGATCTTCTTTCGTCACCAACTCACCGCGCCGTTCGATCAGCGCGACGAGCAGCTGCACGGCCTTACGGTTCAGTGAAACGCGTTCTTCACCGCGCCACAATTCGTCGCGCGACGGATCGACGCGGAACGGTCCGAAGCGATAGGCCACCCGTTATGCCGCGATGCGGCCGATGATCTGCACGAACCGCGGATCGTCGCGAAGCGCGTCCAGGAACGGATCCACGCCGATGTACGCAGCCCACGGATCGAAACGCGCAACCGCCTCTTCCACCAGCGCGACGGCGACGTCGTGTTCTCCCAAGCCTACGTGCGCGATCGCGCGCGCCATCGGGGAAACGTACCGCTGCCGTGAGAGCGCTGCGAGATCCGTTACGGCTTTTCGCGCGCGCACGCGATCGCCGTTCTTCGCCATTGCGTAGATGGAGAGCGCCAGCGCATAGTGACGAACGTTCGGGCGTCCGGCACGGCGGACGTCGACGTGCTCGCCGTACACCTCGCGGAATGCCGCCATTGCGCCTTGCGCATCGCCCGAAAAGAGTTTGCACGCGCCGAGCATCACGTTCGCGCCGGGATTATCTGCGGCAGATGCCTCGAAATACGGAATCGCTTTGGTATAGGCGCGCGCAAAGTACAGCGCAGCGCCCGCGAGCGATCCGCCCGCGCCGCGCGACGCGTTGAGCGCCGCCGCGGTCTGACCGCGCATAAGCGGAAGAAAAACGTGCAGCATCCGTGCCGCCGCATTTCCCGGATCGCGAAGCGCCGCCAGATCGGCATACTGCAGTGCGGCCGCGATGTCGCGATCGAACAGCGCGCTCGAGTACGCGGACTCGATCAACGCCTCGGCATCCTCGCCGTTCAACGCAAGTGCACGCCCGGCGTCACCCTTTGCCGACATGAGCGTCGTGTACGGATCGGCATACATGAACTCGGCCAGCAGCCGCCAACAGCCGGCGCGTCGGGCGTAGCTGCGCGCCTCGCCCGGTTCAGCTTCAATCGCGCGCGTATACAGGTCGATCGCCGAGCGCAATCCCTGTTCGGTGTTGAGCGCCCGGAACTCATCGGCCGCCATCACGAACTCGGCGGGCGCCTCGGCACGACCGGGCAGTTCGCCGCTGACTGCGGCGTCGAACCGGTAGCCCTTCTGCGGTACCGTCTTGATGCACTTGGCGTCGGCGCCGAGCGCGCGGCGGAGCAAAAACACGTGCTGCGCAAGCGTAGCGTCCGAGGCCGCCGGATCGTGCCAAGCAGCTTCCAACAACTGTTCCTTGGTCAGGGTCTTTCCGGGACTGCGCACGAACGCGACGAGCAACTCGATACATTTGAGCGTCATCCGCAGCGGCGCACCGTCCTTCGTGACGATCCGGTGCGTCACATCGACGGTGACGGGCCCAAAAGACAACATGTCGCGCATACTAACTCATCAGGATTGTAATTTGCTGTGAAATACGTCACACCGGACGCAATCGTGACAAGCGGGCAGCCCACTGCCCGTCGGCCGGCGGGTGCGGTCTGTGTTAGGATGCCATGAACGTGTCCGCCCCCCGCAGGCCGGGTCCGGACCATCCAAGAAAAGGCGCTGAACAATGAGGAAGGTGCTCGGGCTGTTTATGCTGCTCGGCTTGCTCTACGGATGTAGTGGAGCGGGATATCTGCCGTATGCCCCGCATGCGCTGGACCCCGCCAGCCTGCAGAGCCTGGTCACCGAGGCATCCACCCGCAACGGCGTCTCGCCGGCGCTCGTCAACGCGGTCGTCATGGCCGAGTCCGCGGGCAACCCTTCCGCCATCAGCGTGGCCGGCGCTCAGGGGCTCATGCAGCTGATGCCGGGTACCTCGGCTTCCTGCGGCGTGAGCAATCCGTTCGACCCGCAACAGAACGTGGACTGCGGCACGCGTTACCTGCGCGGCTTGCTCGAGCGCTATAACGAGAACGTGGAACTGGCCGTCGCGGCGTACAACGCAGGTCCGGGCGCGGTCGACCAGTATCACGGCGTTCCCCCATACGCCGAAACGCGCGCGTACGTCTCCCGCGTTTTGACCGCGTACAGGAACTACTAAGCCGCCTTTCGATGGCGTCCGTCACCGCACGCCCGGCTCGCGCACGGTTTATGCGCCAACTGCGGCTGCCGCTGCTGGATTCTTACGTCCTCATCGAGTTTCTCGGCCCCTTCGCGTTCGCGTTTCTCGCGTTCTTTTTGTTTTGGGGCTTCAACATATTCTTCTTGGCCGCGAAGTATCTGATCACGCAGAACGCGCCGTTCTTTTTAGTGATGCGCTTCGTGGTCTTCCGCGTGCCGCAATCGATTCCGATGGCGTTCCCGTTCGCGACGATCTTTGCGACGCTGCTCGCCATGGGCCGCTTGATGGCCGACAACGAGGTCACCGCGATCCGCACGTCCGGCGTTTCGCTGTGGCGCCTTGCGCTTACGCCGTTCTTGTTCGGCATCGCGGTCTTTCTGTTCACTTACGGCATGAACGAATACGTCGCGCCCAAAGCCGTCGATCTGTCAACGCGTACGTTTTACCAGATCATCTATCACACGGCCGCGCTGCCGGTCGAACCGCAGTTCTTCCGCAAGGATCCCGATACGGGCAACGTTTTCTTCGTCAGCCAAGTGCTGCCCGATGGAAAGACGATGGCGGGCGTGCAGATCTTCAAGCCCGGACGTAACGGTTATTGGAACCAGACGATTCAAGCAAAAACCGCGCACGTGGAAGGCGCGACGCTCGTGCTCACCGATGCGGTGATGACCTACTACAACGCGCAAGGCTATGAAACGTCGCAGGCGACGACGCCTGAATCGCGCATCGGCTTGCCGCTCGCAGAGAGTGCCGCGCAATTCATGAGCACGGCTAACAGCGATGCGTGGACGATGAATTCCAAACAGCTTTCCGCGCAGGTCAACGCGCTGCGCGCGCAGGGCGTGGGCGGGGAGGCCCTGGGCAACCTTCAGGTCAACCTGGCGGATAAACTCGCGTTTCCGTTCTCCGCGGTCGTAAGCGTGCTCATCGCGCTGCCGATGGCAATCCGCTTCGGCAAAAAAGGCCGCGCGATGGGAATGGCGCTCGCTATCGTTGCGTTCTTTGTGTATTACGTCATGAGTCAAGCTGCAGCCGCGTTCGGCGGTACCGGACGCATGGATCCCTATCTGGCCTCGTGGCTGCCGAACATTGTGTTCGGCGCGGCCGGTTTGGCGCTGCTTTGGAGTGAAGAGCACTAATTTGCGCGCCTTCGCGTGTCTGTTCGCGTTCATCGCGGGCTTGACGGCGCCCGCGCTCGCGGCGTCCCCCGATTTCACCGACGCGCAGTCGCAGCGCGCGCTCGGGCTCTTGAACGCGCAAAGCTGCGCGCAGCGCTTCGAAGTCGCCCAAGCCGCCACCGCATCGCCTTCACCATCGGCAAGCTCCTCCGCGTCACCCAATCCCTCCGCTTCGCCGTCATTTCAGCCGGTGCCGGTGGGTCCCGGCTTGCCATACGCAACGCCGTATCCGCGCTCGAGCCCCGTGACGCCGCCGCCGGTTCCTTCACCGACGCCGGTGGCCTCTGGAAGCCCCGGGCCGGTCTATCTCGCAACGCCCGCAGCCTCGCCGAGCATCGCGCCGGCGCGGCCATTTGCCAGCCCCGCACCGTCGCCGGCGCCGTCCGGCGTGCCCACGCTGCGGCCCGGCTACATTGCCGTAACCGCGGATAAAGTCACCGGTTCGACGGCTCCCGGCATTCCCGGCGATGCGATCGGCCACGTGCACATCTTCTATCAAGACGAAGTGCTCGTCGGAGATCGCGCGCACTACGACGGCGTGAAAACGATCGTTGTGAGCGGCAATCCGTACATCATCAACAACAGTAAGAACTCGGTCCTCTACGCCGACAAGATCACCTTCGATACGATCGCGCAAAAAGCGGAGCTTACGAACGGCCGCGGCGAGAGCTCGCAAGGCGTCGAGGAAGGCTTGGTCTATTTCAGTTCCAAGGATCTTAAATCCGACGAGCATGGGGTCGCGCACGGCGACTTCGCGAGCGTCACCACGTGCGAGCATCCGCGCGGGGGGTATCACCTCACGGGACGCACGATCGATGTGATCCCCGGCGACCGCATCGTCATCAGCAAGGCCGTGTTGTGGCTTGGCGCGGCAGCCGTCTTCTTTTTGCCGCGCGTCGTGATCCCGCTGCGCACCGTCTCCGACGAGCGGCAGCGCCCGCACTTCTTCCCGGAGGTCGGTTACAACGCGTACCAGGGCTTTTACGTCAGAGCGCGGCTGGGCTTCGGACGCAACGAGTATTACTACGGTTACTACACGATTGAGTTCTACAGCAAGCAAGGCACGACGCTCGGCTACAATGGGACGATCGCCAAACGCAACGGCAAGCGCGTCACCAATATCAACGTGCAGCGCATCAACAATAAGCTCGTGAACTCGACGCAGTACAACATGGCGCTGCAAGATCAGGAGAACTTCGCGCAGACGTTGCGCGGCCAGTTCGGCTTCACGTATCAAGGGAATTACGGACCGCTGCTCAACTTGCCGGCGAGCACGAACGCCAACGCCACAGTCACGCACTCGAACGGCACGGAGACGCAGAGCTACAGCTATGCGCGCTCGTCCACGGCCGGGCAAGCCAGCTCCGACAACTTCGGATTCGCGGACACGCGCAGCTTCAGCACGACGCTCACGAATAGCTTTACGAGCAGCCTGTCTCGCAGCGAAGCGACGTACGGGTCGACGTTCTCGCAGAATTCGCAAGGGCAAGTCAACGATCTGCTGCACTGGGCAAACCGCGCAGCGGACTACCAACTCACGTTCGCCAAGACGTTCGCGCAGCAGCCGTACGGCATCAACAAAGAACCCGAACTGCAAGTTCGCCCGAATCTTTTCTTGCAGCACTTCGTTTTCCCGATCGCACCGACGCTGACCATCGGTCAATACAACGAGCCGCAAACGCCCGAGACGACGAGCCGCGCGGATCTCGCACTAAATATGGGCCCTGCGCTGTATCACTCGCTCTTCGGCGACTTCAGCGCGACGGTAAACGTGGAGCAGTTCGCCTACGGGACCGGCGACTTAAAAGCCCGCATCTCGCAGCAGATGTCGCTGACATCGGCGGTCGGCTCGCACATCAGCAACAACCTCTCGTACAACGAGCAAAACTTCAACGGTCCGGGGACCGTGCCGTTCTCGTCATTGGATCTGCAGAACAGCTCGAACGTCAAAACCGCGTCCGACATCCTGCGCATCTTCAACGGCGACGTCTACAACCTCAGCCTTTCATTTACGACCGCATTCAACGGCATCGCGCAGCCGGTCGCGTATCAATTGGCAACGCGTCCCTCGCACCGTTCGTACGTGCAGCTGCAGGGCTCGTTCTTTCCGGGGCCCGGCCAAGGGTTCTCGTCGACGAACGTGCAGTTCTCCACGCCGTTCGGGCGCGGCGCATGGCTGCAATTCCTGGGCGACGTCGATTGGAAGAACAAAGCGCGCAT
>JAICWY010000057.1 GCA_025934645.1 Vulcanimicrobiia bacterium | reverse complement strand
CGCGCCTGCATTCGGCCCATGGATCAGCGGCATCATCGTCGACAACCTGGACGATTGGCGCCCCATCTTCTTACTCGGCGTGCCGATCGGCATCGCCGGCTTCATAGCAGCTCTAAGATATCTCCCAAAGAGCGAAGACAAACCGCACCAAAAACAAGCGGATACCCCGTTCGACCTCTTCGGCTTTGCAACACTGGCTGGCGCGCTAACCGCATTCCTCATCCCACTCACGCAAGGCAATCGCGTCGGCTGGGATGACGGCCTTATCCGCCTCTCGTTCCTCACCGCCGCCGTGCTGTTCGTCGCATTCATCGTGCGCGAACTGCGCACGCGCGCGCCGATGCTGGATCTCACGCTCTTCAAAGACCGCGTGTTCTCCATCGCGATCGCGCTGCGATTCGTGCTCGGCATGGGCTACTATTTCTCAATCTTCTTGCTCCCGCTGTTCACGCAAGAGATTCTCGGCTGGGACGCCACGCAATCCGGACTCGTGCTGCTGCCTGCGGGCCTCGCGATGGCGTTTCTAATGCCGATCTCCGGCGTGCTCGTCGACAAAATCGGCGCGCGCGTGCTGATCTTCACCGGCATGGTGATCGCCGCGTACGGCACGCTGCTCTTCGCGCGCATCGACACCGATTGGAGCATGGCGCGAATCGTCATCGACAACGCGATCCGCACCGCCGCGCTCGGTTTGCTCTTCACGCCCCTCACCACCGCGGCGCTCGTGAACGTGCCGAAAACGCGCGCGGGCGCAGCATCCGGCATTCTGAACACCGTCTGGCAAGTCGGCGGAAGTCTGGGCATCGCGGTCGGGCAAACGTATCTCACTTCGCGCACCGCGGCGCGCTATGCGGAGGTTGCCGGTCAAATGGTGCTCAGCCGCATTCCCGCGCACGACTGGGCGCAGAAAGTCTCTCCCGCCGCGCTCGAGCAGCTCGCGCAAGGCATCGCAACCGTGCGCGCTTACGACGATACGTTCTTACTGGGCGGCGCGATCATTGCGATCACTGCGCCGCTCGCACTCTTCCTGCAATACAAAGCGCTGCAGCGAAAAAAAGCGGCTCAGGCCGGCGTTTGAGCGCGGGCGCGCCGCTTCAGATCTTTCACTAACTCATCGATCGTGCGTTGAAGGCGCACACCCGCGGCGTGCTGCAGGCTCGCGATGTCCATATCCAGCGGCACCGCTTCCATCGTCACGGTGTAGGTGCCGACGATGTGCAGCATGCACGCATCCGGGCACGTGTCGCACAGATACACCGACCCGCTGAAGCGCGGTAATTTCACGGCGATCCGCCGGTCCGGCAGAATCTCGGGCGCCGCTTCGGGCAAGCAGGCCTCCATCTCGACCAGCATCTCGGCCAGAACCGGGCAAGCAGCCGAAACCGGTACATCGGCCTGTACCTCAAGTGATACCGGAATACACACGGACCTGTTCACCGCCTCGCCTCCTGGAAAGTTCGGGTCCATATTGTACCACCGCCCGCAATCGGACGCTGCCTGGACGCGGACAAGACGCTCCATTCGCTACCGTTGGAGCATGAACACGCGACATCTAGAGATCGCCCGCTTGGCCGTAGCGCTCATCACGAGCCAGCAGCCGCCGGTGCTCCCGCGCGCCGCCTCGATGCGCTCACAGATTTCCGTGTCACGCACTAACGGGAGTGAGTAATATGTTCGCGCATGAATCGCATTCGTATCTTCTGCAAGTTGCCGCATTGTGGTGCTCGTTCACGCCGGTCTTCGCAATCGTTGCCCTGGTGACGGCCGAACAACTCGAACGCCTTCGCCGCCTACGCTGAACATGCAACGCTAGAAGCGCTTCAGACTTGCTTCATACTCGATTTGTATCCTGACTTGTAAGTCAGGAGGAATTCGAACTATGCGCAAGTGGTTAGCTCTATGTACGTTTCTTGTTGCCGGCGCACTCGCAGCGTGCGGCGGTGGCGGTGGCGGAACAGCCGGCGGTGGTGCGGTTAACCCGCCTGCGCCGACACCCGCGCCGGTAGGAAATTTACCGCTGCAAGAAGCGGTTGGGGGAAGCATGGCGTGGGTGGATCCGTCCACGCATCACACGCTGTACTTCTTAGACGTCGATACCGCAACGGGCGGTACATGCACCGGACAATGTCTCACGATCTGGCCGGTATTCGCGCCGAGCGCGAATGCAGCTGCAAACGGAAACATGACGATCATCACGCGTTCCGACGGCACCGGAAAACAATGGGCGTATCAAGCACATCCGCTCTACACGTTTACCGGCGATTCGGGCGCCGATCAAGCCAACGGCGATAACTTCCCGGATTTCGGCGGCCATTGGCACGTTGCACGTCCGGCGGCATCCAGTTCAACGCCGGCACCCGGATCCTCGAGCCCGCCGTGCTCCGGAGTCTACTGCTAATACCCCGGCGTCTGCATTAGATGTCGCGAAGCACCGAGCGCGCCTGATCGGCATAGAACGGATCGAACTGCGAATTCAGTTCGAGCGCTTTCTCCAGCCGGCGGCGCGCTTCGGCGCGCTTCCCCGCGTGTAAGGCGATCATGCCCGCGTGAAATTGAATGCGCGGGTCCTGCGTGTCGTAGCGCGTTGCGCGCTTTGCCGCGCGTTCGGCGACGCCCCATTTGCCGTCCATCGCCGCGCACCATGCCAGCGTGTCTTGCGCGTAGATCTCATCGCCGCGCGAGCGCACCTCGCGCTGCGCGATGCGGTACGCATCGTCCAAACGTACGCCATGCTCGGCGTAATACACCGCCAGCAAACGGTCGTTGATGTGATACGCGTTTCCGATCCGCTCGACCGCAAAGATGAGCTCTTGCGTCTGCTTTGCGCCCGCCGCATCGCCCAATGCGCGCTGCGCATCGGCTTCGTAGCCCAGCGTCTCGGGCTCGGGAATGATGTTCGAACCCTTGCTCGCCGCATCGAGCGCGCACTGCCAGTCTTTGGTGGCCCAGCAAAAGCGCGCGAGCGCGCGGTACGCCTGCTCGAGATTCGGAAACTGCGAGAGCGCGAGCCGCTCTTCGGCCTTGGCCTCATCGGCATCTCCCGACGAAAACGCGAGCTCGCCCAAACGGAAGTGATACCACGCCCGGCCTTGAGCCGAATTGTCGGCAACCTGATCGGTCTGCTGTGAGCCCAGTTGCAGCAACCGTCGGCCGGCGGCGAGATGGCCGGTCAGTTCGTCGTAGCGCGCCTGCACCGACATGACGGTCGCTGTATTTTTGATCGTTCGCGCGATCGCTAAATCTCGCGCGGCCGCGCCGTACTCGCCGATCTCCATCTCCAGCGAGGCCATTTGGGCGGGCGCATTCGAATCAATAGGCATGTCCGCATGAGCGGCCCTTTCATATGCGAGCGCCTTGCGGAACAAGTGCAGAGCGGTATATCCCGAGGCTGCAATCTCATATGCGCCCGAGTTATTCTGCGGCTGCAGTTTTAGCGAACGCTGCTCCTGGGCGATCGCGCGAAGAATATCGCCCACGTCTTGCGTCTCGCGGTAGCGCTGCATGTACTGCGCGCCGAGCAGTTTCGCGCTGATTTGATCCTGCGGATCGGTTTTGATGCGCTGCTCGTAGAACGCGACGGTGCGGTCGCGATATTGATAGTCGGGCAGCACGGGCGCGACGTACACATGCGCAGCCCCAGCGCGCTGCGCGCCGAGGAACGGCCACGCGGCGATCGCCGCCAAAGCGATCGCCGCGAGGATAACCCAAGCTCTCGTTCTCAGAACCGTTTCCTTTACTGCGGCGCCCCGAAGTACGGGAACGTGGTCGTGAAGTGCTTGGGTGCCGTTTGCCACGAAACGTGATCGCTCACGAGGTCGGGGCGGTGGCCGGAGGGATAACTTGCGTCTGCGCGTCCGTCCGATTCCTTATTATCTTCGGGCGCAAGACCGAGTGCGGGAATCACCGGGCCGAAGGTCGCCATGAGCGACGTATCGATGATGTCGTCGGTGAGCGCGCGTCCGCCGAAGGGTTTGAGGCCCTTGGGCAGCTGCGTTGCGCCGCCGGTTTCGATGCCCAGATAGTTGTTGCACGTTCCCGGCGCCGTGCCGATGCACGACGAACTGGTACCGTTCATGTCGACGATTTGCACGTCCGGCGTCAGCACCGTGCCGAGCACCGTTGCGATCGCGCTGCTGCGGCCCGCAACGTTTTCCGTGAACGAGATGATCTCCGGTTTCAAAATCGCCACGTCGTCGTCGGGCGTGTCGGTGTTGTTCTTCTGATGCTGCGCGAATGTCGCGAAGAGTTCGCTCACCGCGGGCCGGTTGAGCCGGTCCAGTTGCAAGAACGGCCCGTTACCCAGCGCCGTGCTGGGTCCGCTCGCTCCGCCGTTCGTCGGCGGATTCGGCGCGGCAGCACTGCCGCTTCCTCCACCGCCGCATGCGGCAAGCGCAAACGCCGCGACGGAAGCCGCCGCAATGCTACGAAATACGATTTGCATGTTCATAGCGCGCTCCTAAGTTCCGCTCGACGTATTGGTGGTGACCCAATATGCGATCTTCGGTCCGCCGCAGCCAGCAACCAAATCGGCGCGCGGCATCTCGATGATGAGTGAGAGCACATTGAAGCCTTTGAGAAAATCCATTCCGGGATTGTTAAAGCCTTGCGGGCACGTGCCGTTGCCGATCTTCGGCAGGCAGCTCGGCGCGGAGTTTCCCATGTCCCGATCCGGAAGTATCTTGTAAAACTGCGCCAGATCGAAGAAGAACGGATCCTCGCGCGCGCCTGCAAAGATCTTCATGTGACCCGCGGTGAATGACTGATTGATCGCGCCTTGTCCGGTAAGCGCGAGCAATTGCGTTTGGTTTCCGCTCACGGTCGGATGTCCGGGTCCGTACACCATGATCGGCTGATTCGAGCCGGGCGTTCCGGCCGTGAATTGAATCTCGAACGTTTGTGTGATGTGCGTCGAGGGCGTCATCTGATTCTCGTTCACGCCGTCGAAGTTCATCTGGTAGATCACGCCAGGATCGAAGTACGTGGTCGGGCCTTGTCCGCTCGGAATAAGCGGGTGCACGTCCATCGCGATCACGACGTTATTCGGATTGTCGGGTGCCGGGAAGATGTACGGATCGGTAATATCCGCTCCCGGGCGGCCAACCGTTACGGGGGAGTCTTGATGGTCGGATGCGCGAGTCGTATGCGTTGCATACAGCGCGGTGCCGAGAATCAGGGCGGCTATAACGGCCAGGCCAATAAACACACGTTTCATGGCACTTGCTCCAAAGCGGCCGGTGCACGCCCCCCGGAGCGCATCGACAGAAATATCCAGGCAAAAACGGCGAGCAACGCCCCTACCAGCACGCCGCTGACGGCGATATCGGGCATGGGCGATCGCCATCCGATCAGTTGCGCGAATTCGTACGCGGCAACGCCGATGGCGAAAAGGGTAACGGACCAAATCCACACGCGCATCACGTGCGGCAACCGGCCCGCGCGGTAGGTGACCAAATGATGAATGAACAGCGAATCAAGCGTGTCGGTGCACATCATCCCGGCGCAGAACATCGAGCCGACCAGCAGCGCGCCGCCCACGCCGGCATCCGCGCCGAACGCGACCGCATACGCGGCCACTTGACTGGACGTCTCGAATCCGAATCCGAACAATAAACCCACCGGCAGCGCAACCCACGGGCTCGTGGCGTTCCGCAGCGCTGCGGGAATCATCCGCGCTTTGACGCCGGCGACGCGATCGGTTTGTCCGAGCGCGAGCTGGCGCAGATTCACGGCGGCAATGAACAGCAGCACCACAATGCTGATCGCTGTGCCCGCGTTTTCAATTGTTTGCGAGTGCGAAGAGAAGCGCGCGCCCAAGTAGCCCACGAGCGAAGCAATGGCAAGCACCATGATCGCATGGCCGCCCGCGAACAGTGAGCCAACGAACCGGCTCAAAAACGGCCGGCGCTGCACGGAATTGCGCGTCATGTTGTCGATCGCAGCCAGGTGGTCGGGGTCCGCGCCATGGCGCAGCCCGAGCGCGAATACGGTGAAGGCGCCGGTAGCAATCATGTGGGTTGCACCTCCGCGTGCGTATGCGAATGATCGTGGCCGTGCTGCGCGAGCGCGTACCCGGCTATGGCGGCAAGTGCTATCGCCGCAAGCAGCGGAATCGGCGCGTTTACGCCCTGCTGCGCAAAGCCGGTCGCAAGCGTCCACGCACCGATACTGGAAATCACCAGCGCCGTCACGAGCGGGCCGTACGAAGCAACGCGCGCATAACCCGAGCGCTTCGAGAGCCAAGCCGCGCCGTGCACGACGCCGATCCCCAATCCGCTCAGCACGCTCGCAAGGCCCATGCTGAAAATGACGATCAAGAAAATGCCGTAGCCGAGCTGGTGCAAGCGCAGTGCGGCGAGCAGCACGACGATTGCGGCCGGACACGGCGCAACGCCGCCGCTCAATGCGGCCCATACTGCGGTGCGGAAATTCAGCGGCTGCGCGCCCGGAATTGCGTGCGAATGGCCGTGCTCTTCACCCTCGCCGTGATGGTGCGCGTGCGCGTGCGGATGCGCGCCGTCGTGTTCGTGCACGTGCTCGTGCATCAAGCCGCGCCGCACGCGCACGAATCTCGCCAGCGAGCGCGCACCGATGAACGCGATGGCAATGCCCGACACGAGCGTAATCCACGGATAGATCGATTCGGAAACGAATCCGGCAGCCGCAAAGAGCACGATGCCCAGCAACAGCACGCCGGCGGTGTGCGCGAAGGTGAGCGAAAGCGCCAGAATCAACGCTTGCTTCGAAGTAGCGCGCGCGCCGACGAGCGTGAACGCGAGCAGCGCTTTGCCGTGTCCGGGTTCGATCGCGTGCAGTGCGCCCAAGCCGAACGCGGCGAGGATCGTCAGTATAATGAAGAGTGGCGTTTGATTCGGCCGCGAGAACATGTCCGAAAGCGCGGTCGGCGATACCCACGCGGTAAGCGTGCCGGCTGCGGGCGTGTTATCGGAGCGCTCTTGCACGTTCGCAATCGCGCCGCTCGAGAGAACTGAGAACGACGCCGCGTTGATGCGGCGCGGCGTACCGATCAGCGCACTGGGATACTGTCGAAGTTCGTTGGTCGGCTCGGTCTGCGATCCGGCGATGATATCTTTCCATCCGATGCGCCGGTCGGAATAGACGCTGTCTTGCACGGCGATTTTGTGCTGCACGCCCGCGTGCAGCGGAAGCGACAATTCGCCCACCCAACGGATGATCGGCAGACCGCCCGCGCCCGGACGTAACATCGCGTGCGCGGATTGCGATTCCAAAATGACCGGTGCGCCGTCCACCGTAACGTGCAGACCGGATTGCACGACGGCGGTCTCGCCGTCGGCCCAGCGCTGCATGATCTGCGCATTCCAGTCGTTGCCGCTTGCGTGCATGATCTGGAACGTCGGAATCTCGGCGATATCCAAAATGTAACGGACGCGCAGCGCACCGCCGTCCGATCGGATCTTCGCGAGATGATTGATCGTGAAATTGCCGAGCGGATGCGCTTGCGCGCGCGGAGCGCCCGCGAGCGCCAAAACCGCCAAAAAGATGCCCAGCAGGCGTGCAATCCGCATCATACGCGACTCCAACGCCGGCTCATCCGGAATGGATTGAAGGCGCGAACGCCGCGGATTAGGGCTTTAGGTAGGAGACGTTCAGGCCTTGCTTGGGAAGAGCACGACGAATACCGGTTTGCTGGTCGGTTGCGCGCTGCCGCCCACCGGTTCAACGCTCACTGCAACTGCAGCGATTTGCGCGGCATTCACCGGCAAACGCAACAACACGCGCCCCTTTTCGGGCACGAACGTTACGGAAGGCGCCATGCGTTTGGAGCCTTGCGGCAGCGTCCACGCCTGATACACCTTACCCGCCGGAAGGCGCGGCGCATTGCGCATCGCGATATAAACGCGATCGCCCGCGCGCAAGACTTGTCCACCGGTAACCGCATAATGCTGAGCGCCGGGCGACGTCATATCGGCGATGACCGCGCTCTGATCGGCGGCACGGCGGCTCACTTGCGCGTACAGCGCTCCCATAATAATGGCCGCAATCAAGCACGCCGCCGCCAGCAGATACGGCGGCGCCACGAACGAGGGTTTGCGCTGCGCCGTCATCGGCACGACGTTCTGCGGCTCGACACCCGCCATGATCCGGCGTTTCAAATCGGCGCTCGGAGCTGAAGAGTCCGGCAGCGCGGCCGCGAGCGGCAGCACGTCGGCGGCTTCGCGCAAACGCACGTATTCCGCGGTGCACGCTTCGCACTGCGAAAGGTGGGCGCGCACGCGCCGCGCTTCGTCCGCGGGCAGGGCGTCGAGCGCGAGCAGCGCGAGATCGTCTACGTACTCGTCGTGCGCGTTCATGCGAACTCCGCCTGGTCGAGAGCTTGGCGCAAACGCTGCAGACCCGTGCGTATACGGGTTTTTACGGTACCAAGGGGCACCCCGGTTTTTTCGGCGATCCGCTGGTGGGTCATGCCGCCGAAGTAGGCCAGTTCGATAAGACTTCGTTGCTCCGGAGGGATTCGATCGAGCGCGTTCTGCACCGTTGCGGCGTCCAGACGCGCGAATGCGGTGGAATCGACGCTCTCGCCCGAAACCACGTCCTGCACCAGCTCGTCCGCCGGATGGCGCGCCTTCTCGCGCAGGACGTCCAGGCATTTATTGCGCGTGATGCGGCCGATCCACGCCGCGAAATTCCCATCTTCAAAGGCACCGGGCGCGCTCCACACCTTCATGAAGACGGCTTGCGTAACGTCCTCCGCGCCGGAAACCTGGCCCAACAAGCGCATGGCGATGCCATACACCAGCCGGTGATGGCGATCGTAGATCGCTTCGAATGCCCGGGCGTCACGCACGCGTACACGCTCCATCAGTCGTGCGTCGTCTTCCACGACACAGTGCTTAGCAATAACGCCGTCGCGCCCTGCACGGATGTTCAATCCAAATCAAGATACTTGGCGTTGTAGCGCCGTCTACACCCGTTTAGGGAGCTTATTCGCATGAACAAACGCTTCGCCGGAGGCGCGGCAGCAATCGCCGCGCTCGTTGCGGCCACGGCGCTCTATGCCGTGCATCCGCTGCGAGCCTCCGACCACCAAGACTCGCCGGCGACGATCGCGCGCCCCGGCGCCGACATCACCGACCCATATATCTTTCCGAGTCCGACCAACCCGAATAACGTCGTCCTCGTCATGAACGTGCATCCGCTCATCCCGAGCGGCCAAGGCCTCTCCACGTTCTTCGATCCGCAAGTCGTCTATCAAATGAACTTCGATACGAAATCGGAGAACGCATCGACGCCTTCATCGAGCGTCACGCGCAACGAAGTGATCCAATTCACGTTCGGCGCACCGGGCTCGAACCAACCGGTCACCGTGTATGGACCTGCGGCCGCACCGACGAGCGATACCACGACCACGCTCGTCTCACAAAGCGGCACCGGTGCGATCAACGCGCCGTTCACCGCCGGACAAATGCAAGTCTTTGCGGGCGCGCGCGAAGATCCGTTCTTCTTCGACCTCGCGCAGTTTTTGAAGATTCTGCCGGATCGCAACGGCGGAAGCACCGCGCAAAGCTGTCTGCCCACGCCGCTGGGCGGCAACAACACGTGTCCGCAAGGCTGGAATAATCCGGGCAGCGACACGCTCAAAGGCTACAACGTCCTCTCGCTCGTCGTCGAACTGCCGCGTTCCGTGCTCGAAGCCGGCAACGGGCCGAAGATTGCGTATTGGACGAGCACGCACACCTCGACCGGACAATAGGAGACGCGCACATGCTTTCCATGAATTACCGAACCCTGGTGGGAGCCGCGTGCGCGGCGATCGCGCTCACCGCGTGCAACGGCACGAGCGGCAATCCGGTCACCTCGCCGACACCGGCGAGCAATGCGCTCGGAAGCCCGCCGTATAAACAGCTCGACCGGCTCAACCGTCCGGCCGTAAACGAAGTCTTCGCGACGTTCGCGCAACATCAACCCAACAACACCGACATGCCGAACAACGACGCAGCGACCATTAAACCGCAGATCGTTTCGTTCATGACGAACGTTGCGGGCCGTTCATCCACCATCGCCAACGTGGTCGGCACCGTCCTCACGCCCGACGTGCAAATCGCCGATCTTTCCGGCACGAGCCAATCGTGCATCGGCGCAGCGCCGGGTTCGTGCAACAACTATCTGGGCATCGAAACCGGCGGCGCCACGCAGACTCCGAGCGCACTCAAACCCTTCGGCGGACGCGCGCTCACCGACGATATCGTCGGCATTTCGCTGGGCGTAATCTTCGGCAACACCATTCCGGCATTGGGTCTCGCGCCCGATGATAACGCGGAACAAGACGGACGCGCCGACGCGGCATTTCCCTCAGGTCACCGCCCAAACCTAACCAACGACAACGTAACCTGGCAAACCGCCCCAAAACACTTCACGACGACATTCCCATACTTGGGAACACCTCAGTAAACCTATAGCACCAAGTATTTTATCAGTCATGGTGAGGGCCGCGTTAGCGCTCTCGAACCACGGCCGAGTTATGGCGAGGCCTACTGCACGCAGCCCTCGTCATAACTCGGGCCCCCTTCGACAGCGCTAACGCGCGCTCAGGATGACAGCGTAGAGTGGAGCGCACATCATAAACGCTACTGGCGTGCAGATCGCAAGCGCGACAACGCAGCTTCACCCGTCATGGTGAGGGCCGCGTAGCGCTCTCGAACCACGGCCGAGCGTTGACGAGGCCTCCTGCCACGCCACCCAGCGAGCAAAAATTAAAACGGGAGCCGTTGCAGCTCCCGTTTCCGCGCGGTTTGGTTCTCACTGGTTGACCTGATAGCAGGCCCTAACTTCGGGAGGCACCGCGAGCCCTCTCTCACCTGTCGTGTCGAACCTATTTTCAGTATACCGCTTCGATGAGAACAGCAGAGGAAAACGGCTGCGCTTTTTACGCCTTATTCAGCCGATCCAAAACGCGTGTAAGCCGCGCCGCTGCCTCGGCTGCGATCGGTTCGAGCGCGGCGTTCGATGCCACGTCGAGCATGCGGTGCGCGTCGATTGCTCCGACCAGTGTCGTCCCATTATTCTCCCGCACGACGACGTTGCACGGCAAGAGCAATCCCAGGTTCGGCTCGGATTGCAGAGCCTTATGCGCAAGGCCCGGATTGCAGGCGCCCAAAATCACATACGGCTCGGTGTGCGCGCCGAGTTTCTCTTTGAGCGTCTCTGCAATGTCGATCTCGCACAGTACGCCGAAGCCTTCCGCTTTGAGCGCGGCCTTTGCCGCGTCGACCGCTTCGGCGTACGGTTTGTCGATGGTTACGAAGGTTCCGTAGTTACACAGTTCGTTCAACATGTTTGGCCGCTTCCTCGTTGTTGTAGCGAGCCTCGAATTCGAAGGCAATTGCGGAGAGCAAGTTCTGAGCCGTCTCCTGCGCGATCTTTTTGCCCAATGCGGCGTCGAATGCGCGCCCAACCGCGCCGCCCGGCGGCGCGTATTCGCCTTCGAGCTCTAATGTGCAGCAAACATAGCTCTCGTCCGCGCGCACGGTGAGTTGTCCCTCGAACGAAGGATAGACACCGCCGTCGGGCGTCCAATGTACCCTCCACGGCTCGTCGAAGTGCATTGGATCCGTTGCCGGCGCGTACTCGACGCGAACTTGTTTGGCCAGCTCGATGCCGGTGGCAGGGACTGTCGCGGTCAGCCGGACCGTCTGCGGAAGCTTGCTTTGTGAAGCGGGCTGGAGCGACTCGTGGAGATAGTCGCGCGCCTGCGCGTAGGGGCAGCGCACGTAGCGCGTTTCGTCGATGGTCGTCATAGCAAATCTAGTGTAGGCCCGGGGTGAGAACGCAGAGGGAACTGCGCGTAATGCCCGTTTCCGAAGTGCGCGCTATTCTGTGCACATGCGGACCGGGAATGCGAACGTGGTGACGAACACTGCCGTCGTGGCAAAACGCGTACTCGTCGTCGACGACGAAGCTGAAATCACCGAGATCCTGGAAGGATACCTGCGCAAGGAATCGTTCGATCCCGCGATTGCCGGTACCGTGGAAGGCGCTCTTGCCGAGCTGGATCAGCGTCCGCCGGACCTGATCGTGCTCGACATCGGGCTGCCCGACGGCAGCGGCCTGGACGTGCTGCGCAAAGCGAACGAAGGGCGGCGCATTCCGACGATCGTGCTGACCACGCGCAGCGATGAAGTCGACCGCATCATCGGGCTGGAACTTGGCGCGGACGATTACATCGCCAAGCCGTTCTCACCGCGCGAAGTCGTGGCGCGCATTCGTGCGCTTTTCCGGCGCATCGATGCGGTCGCGAGCGGCGCGCAGGCGCAAGGGGCCGTGTACCGCATTCGCGATCTCGAAATCAACGAAGGCGCGCACGAGGTGCGCATGCATGGCAAACCCGTGGTCGTGCGTCCCGCGGAGTTTCGCATTCTCGCACTGCTTGCGCGGCATGCCGGTCAGGTGCTTTCCCGATCGCAGATGTTGGATTTACTGCACGACGACGGCAGCATCTTCGAACGCACGCTGGACCGCCACATCAATCATTTGCGCCACAAGATCGAACCGGATCCGGCAAAGCCGACGTACTTGGTGACCGTCTATGGCATCGGCTACAAATTGGATCCGGCGGAATGAACGGCGAGCTGCAAGCGCTGCGCGCGCGCGTCGACGAACTCGAAGCGCGGGAGCGCGAACGCAGCGCGGCAATGGCGAAAGCGCGTCACGAGATCGGTAACGCGCTTTCGATCGCGCAGGCGAGCATCGAAGGCATGCTTGACGGCGTGGTTCCAATCACGGATCCCCGGCTGAACCGGCTGCGTCAGATTCTGGCCGCGGTCAGCGATGCGATGTACGAGTTGACCGCAGAGCCTACTGAGGCGGGCGAAACACCACCGGGATAAGCGTTCGATCGGGTTCAGCGTACCGTTACCGTAAATGTTCCCAGCGCCGCGTGCGAACCGTCGTAGATTTTGACGCGCCACGTTCCGGCCATCGAGAACTGTACGCCCGAAGCCTCGTACGCCTCGCCGTTCTTCTGCACGTTGTACGGCTCGGGGTGCATCGGCATGTCCGGCATGTCGATGGCGATCGATGCCGGCGCGCCCGCCATGCTGCGCAAACGGATGATATTCATCTCGCCCGATATGCCCGGCGAAACCTGCGCTTGCAACTGCGCGTTGCCGGCAACGGCGATCTGCGATGCCGGGTGCGAGCACGCCGTCAAACCAAGGGCCAGCGCGAACGCGAACGACAACGATTGAATTTTAAGCATCGCTTCTCCGGGAAAGCACGAGCCATCCGCCGGCTTTCGCAAGTCCGGCCCACAAAACAAGAACGCCAACCATGACCGGCATGATCGCTGCGCCGAACATGTCCGCTGCAAGCCGGCCGCCGGGGCCGAGCACGTCGACCGAGCCCGAGAGCGCCGCGAGCGAGGCGATCTTGTACGCTTCGATCGGATTGATCGACGTCAGCGTCACCAGCACACGCAGTCCCATGTGCGTTGCGAGCGATGT
>JAICWY010000035.1 GCA_025934645.1 Vulcanimicrobiia bacterium | reverse complement strand
CCGAAAATAAAAAACGCCGCTCGTAGCGGCGCTGTGCATGCGGATACTAGGCTCAATCGTGCGGTGAATGCCCCTCGCAGCAGTGCAGTTCGATGAGCGAGCCTGCGATGAGTTCGCCGGCGCAGCCGCAGGGCCAGTTCCAGCGGCGAACGTACGATGCCCATTCCGGCGTGACGGTGCCGCGCTCTACCGTGCTGTAGGGACGCCCTAAACGGGTGGCGGCTGTTTGTGCATCGACGACCATCGCATGGGCTTTACCCTACGACAGCAGCGACGTAACCATCTCGGCGGGCAGCGGCGCGTGGAAGTACAGCCCCTGGCCGTACGCGCAGCCGAGGGCGAGCAAGCGTTCCGCCTGCGTGGCGGTCTCGATGCCTTCCGCGGTCACGTCGAGATCGCAGGCGTCGCCCAGGCGCACGAGCATTTCGACGATCTGCCGGCTCTTCACGTCGTTCAAATCCGAGATGAACGTTTGATCGATCTTGAAGCCGTCGATCGGCAGCGATTTGATATAGCGCAGCGATGAATAGCCCGTGCCGAAATCGTCGATGCAGAGTTCCACGCCGACCGCGCGTATTTGTTCCAGGACGCCCGCTGCGCGCATTTCGCTCTGCAGAATCGAGGTTTCCGTGATCTCGAGTGAGAGCTGAGCCGGATCGATGCCGAAGTAATCGACCAACTCGCGCAAGAAGCCGGGAAGGTCGGGCTGCAGCACTTCCTGGACGGAGAGATTCACGTTCATGCGGATGCGCCGGTCCCGCCGGATGCGTTGCAGTTTCGCAAGTTCCGCGCACGCGCTTTGCAGAACGAAACGCCCAACCGGGATCATCAGGCCCATCTCTTCGGCGAGCGGCAAGAACGACGCGGGCGTCAGATAGCCTTGCTCCGGATGATTCCAACGCAGCAACGCTTCGACGGCCCGGATGCTGCCGTCGGCGAGCGCGACAATTGGCTGATACATCACGACGAACTCTTGTTGTTCGATCGCCGTGCGGAGATGCATCCGCAACGACAGACGGCGCAGCGCCTCTTGATGCATGCTCGGAGTAAAGCGCGCGCTGCGGTTGCGGCCTTCGCCCTTGGCATGATACATCGCCGTGTCGGCGTCGCGCAAAACTTCAGCAATCGAGGTGTACTGCGAATCGACCGGAGCGATGCCGATGCTGGCGGTCATCACGATCTCGCGCCCGGCGATGTGATAAGGATGGCGCAGGGCCTTGTGCACGATATCGAGCGTGTCGGAAATGCGCTCCGGCGTCGCGTCGCCGATCAGTACGGCGAATTCGTCGCCTGCCATGCGTGCGACCGTGAAGCGGTCTTCGACCACGGTGCGCAGCCGCGCCGCCGCTTCTTTGAGCACGTCGTCGCCGGCCAGATGCCCGAGCGTATCGTTAATCGATTTAAACTCGTCGAGGTCCAAGTACAGCACGGCGCGCGGATCGTGGTCGCCGCGCTGCACCGCTTCCAGCGCGCGGGCGAGTTCCATGGAAAAGACGGTGCGGCTCGGAAGTCCGGTCAGCGAATCGTGCGTTGCTTCGTATTGCAGGCGGCTTTGCGAACGCGCATTCGTTAGCGCCATGCCCATCAGGTTGACGAAGACTTGCATTGCGCGCAGCGTTTGCGCGTTCGGAATCTCGCCGCTCACCGGACCGTCCGGCGACATGTAACCGATCATGATCCCGTCGCGATCGCGCAGCGTCAGGACGAGCGCGTCGCGTTCGTTCCATTGGCTCGGATATTTGCGCACGGCGCCGTTGGGATTGACGCCGGTGTAAATCGAGCGTTCCCAGTGCGCCTCTTCTTCGGCCGGGAAGAAGTAACAGTCTTCGAAAAAGCGCACCGCGCCTTGCAACATCTCGTCGAACGCTTCGCGATCGATGCGTTCGTGCAAACGCTGCGCGATGACATCGGCCGGATAGCCGAGCATGACGCGGCGCAGCAGTTCGCCATCGGGCTCCTCCGCGGCGACCATGGTGACGAAACGCCAGCCGAAGAGCTCGTGAACGCCGCGCGCAAGCGAGGTGAGGGCGCTGTCCAAAGATGGGGCGCCGAGCACGTCGCGCGTGATCTCAAAGAGGCGTTCGAGGTCGGTAACCGAGCCGGCCCCGGTCGTGAGCGCGCCGATGGAATGCATGCGTTGTGACTTAAGTTAGAATGTAGCCCCCACCACTTCCCGCCTCGGGTGTAAAGAATCAGCCGATAAAGTGTCGTAAAATGAGCGCCGCCGCGGCGATGCACAGTGCCACCGACACGAACAGCATCAGCCGGGCCGATTTCAGGCGTAGCGAGAGGCGCGCGCCGATGGGGCCGCCCAGCACGCCCCCGAGTACGAGCGGCACGACCTTGTTCCAATCGATGTCGCGCTGCACGTAGTGGGTCACAAAGCCCACCGGCGAGGTGAGAACGATGCCGAAGTGCGAGGTCGCGCTAATCGCATGCGCCGGCAGGTCGGAGAAGTACAGCAGCGTCGGAATCAGCACGACGCCGCCGCCCACTCCGAACAAGCTGGAAACGAAACCTACGCCCAGACCTGCCAAAATTGCGCGCGGCCACGGCATACCGGCGAGCTCCCGCACATCGTCAACCTGCGGACGAGCGCGATCGCGCTTGTTGCGGTTGTACGCCATATCGGCGGCGACGATCAGCAGAAACGCGGCGAAGAGCCAATCGAACACGTGGGGCGGCAGCGCCTTCACGGCGATTGCGCCCAGAATGCTGCCGGGAAATCCGCCCGCGGCGATGAGCAATCCGACGCGCACGTGCACGCGCCGCTGCAGCAGATACGTGATCGCGCCGCTGCCGCTGTTGGCGATCACGAGCGCGAGCGAGGTGCCCGCGGCTTCGGCCGGACTAAGTCCGAAAAAGAGCCGTAAAACAGGAACGATGATGAACCCGCCGCCCAGGCCCACCATCGATCCGAAAATACTTGCGCCCAGTCCGGCGATGAAAAGCCAGACGAGCATTGCGGGGATGTGAATCGGTTAGGTGCCGACCCGTCCGATGTAGCGGCGATCGCGCGTGTCGATGCGGATCAGATCGCCGGGATTGACGAAGAGCGGGACTTGCACGACCGCTCCGGTTTCCAGAGTCGCCGGCTTCGTTGCGCCGGTCGCGGTGTCACCTTTGAAACCGGGGTCGGTTTGATCGACCTTCAGTTCGACGTGCGCCGGAAGATCCGCGCCAATCGGATTGCCGTCGTGGAATTGCATGTCCACGACCATGCCGTCTTTAAGGAAGTCCGCCGGGTCGCCGATGATTTCGCGCTGCAGCGTGATGTTCTCGAACGTTTCCTGATCCATGAAGTGGTAGCCGTCGCCGTCGTTGTAGAGCATCTGCATCTGGCGGTTGTCCACGGTGGCGCGCTCGAGTTTTTCACCGGCGCGGAACGTTTTTTCAACCGTTGCGCCGGTCTTCACGTTTTTGAGACGCGTGCGCACGAAGGCGGAACCCTTGCCGGGTTTCACATGCAAAAACTCGATGACGGTCCACAGCTGGCCGTTCTCCAGAATGGTTACGCCGTTACGAAGGTCGTTCGAAGAAATCATGACCCCGCCCAATACGCAGCAGGGCTCTAGGAGCCCTGGTTGGCCGCCCTAGGCCCGCTTGCCGCGGCGCAAAAAAGAGATGCCGCTCTCGCGGCCTTCACGCAGGCGCGCCAGATTCTCCCGGTGCGTATACATAATGAAAAGTGCCGCAAAGGCGCCGAACCCCGTGACCCACCAGTCGCGCGTGAAGTACCACAGCGCCAACGGCGCGACGAGGCTGCCGAGCATCGAGCCAACCGAGGAATAGGTCGTGGCGAACGCGCCCAGCAGCCATCCGCCCACGCAGCACAGCCCTGCCGGCCACGAGAGCGCGAAGATTGCGCCGAACGCCGTTGCGACGCCTTTACCGCCGCGAAACGCGAGCCACGGTGAAAAGCAATGCCCGAGCACTGCGCACGCGGCGAGCAGCGCGGCAAGATGCATGTCGTGCGCGAACGCGATCGCCAGCGACGCGGGGACGACGCCTTTCGCGGCGTCGAGCAACAACACCGCAATCGCGCCGCCTTTGCCGAGCGTTCGCAGCGCGTTCATCGCGCCGATATTGCCGCTGCCCGATTTGCGGATATCCGTGTTGTAGAACAGCTTGCTGATCACCAGACCGAACGGAATCGATCCGATGACGAATGCGCCGATCGCCGGCGCCGCATAGTCGATCACTCCGGCAATTCCACGCGGGTGCGCTCCCGGAATTGCAGCGTGATGGGAACGCCTTCGAATTCGAAGTGCTGGCGGATGATGTTCTCCAAGAACCGGCGGTACGAAGTCTGCACCAGTTCCGGATCGTTGCAGTGAAACACGAAGAGCGGCGGATGCGACGAGGGCTGCGAGCAGTAGTAAATTTTGAACGGTTTGCCGCCGATCGCCGGCGCCGGGTGCGCCATCGTCGCGTCGCGGATGACGTTGTTCAATTGCGCGGTCGGCACGTGGCGATCCAAATTGCTCGCCACCTTCATCACGAGCGGCATGAGGCTGCCCAAGCGCCGCCGCGTTTTTGCCGAGAGGAACGTCACCGGCGCGAACCGCGCGAACGGCACCTGTTCGTAAATAACGTTGATCAGTTCGCCCTGGCTGTACTCGCCTTGCTCGCGTGCAAGGTCCCACTTGTTGCCGACGATGATCAGCCCTTTGCGCTCTTCCAGAATCATGCCGGCAAGGCGGCGTTCCTGGTTCTGCATGCCGACCATCGCGTCGAACAACAGAATCGCGATATCGCAGCGCGCGATTGCCGAAAGCGAACGCAGCGCCGAATAGTACTCGATCGCGCCGTGCTGCTGCGGTTTTTTCCGTACGCCCGCCGTGTCGATCAAGCGGATCTTGTGTTCGTGGAATTGGAAGATGGTATCGATGGCATCGCGCGTGGTGCCGGGCACGTCGGAGACGACGGCACGCTCTTCGTTGAGCAGCGAATTGAGCAGCGAACTTTTGCCGACATTGGGACGGCCGACGAGCGCGAGCGAGAGTTCGCCCTGCAGATCCGCCGCCGGCGCCTGCTCGGGAAGATGATCGATGACGCGATCCAGCAGATCGCCGGTGCCTTCGCCGTGAATCGCCGAAACCGCGACGGGCTCGCCGAACCCGAGGCGCGCGAATTCGCCATGGACGGCCGCAGCGGCGCTGGGAGATTCTGCCTTGTTCGCGACGAGTTCGACCGGCTTGCGCGCGCGCCGCAGGATCGCCGCGACGTCTTCATCGACCGGATTGCGTCCGCTCGCGGCGTCCACGACGAAGATGATCGCGTCCGCTTCATGCGCGGCCGCCTCGGCCTGGCGCCGCGCCGAAACCGCGATGTGATCGCCGGAATCCACGTCCTGATCGGGGTCGATACCGGCCGTGTCCACCAGGGTGAACGTGCGGCCGCGCCATTCGCAGAGCGCGTAAAGGCGGTCGCGGGTCACGCCGGGCGTATCTTCGACGATGGCGAGCCGTTGCCCGATGAGGCGGTTGAAGAGCGCACTTTTGCCCACGTTGGGCCGCCCTACAATCGCAACTGTTGCCGGGCGCAGCATCGCGCCGTCTTGTTCTTCCACCTGGTGCACGGGATGGGTGATTCCGGACTATCCCCGGTAATCCCGCGCACGGTCGTCTGCTTGCCTTTCTTGTCCCCGGGCGCCGATGTCGTGTATGATGCGCCCAACAACAGTGGCAAGCATCTACATCGAAACCTTCGGCTGTCAAATGAATGAAGCCGACTCGCAGTATATCGCCGACCGCGCGGCGTCGGCGGGGTATCTCATCGCCGAGAAACCCGAAGAGGCGAACGTCGTCGTGCTCAACACGTGCACCGTGCGCGACAATGCGGAGCGGCGCGCGTACGGGCGCATGGGGCATCTCAAAGTGCTCAAAGAGGCCGATCCTGCGCTCAAGCTGGTCGTGATGGGATGCCTTGCCGAACAAGACCGCGATCGCATGCAGAAGATCGTCCCTCACGTCGACGCCGTGTTCGGCACGTCGGAGCTGGCGCAGATGGGCGACGCGATCGCGCAGTGGCGGCCCAATTTCGACGACACCGATCTAACCGAAGAGCGCGCGCTCCTCGTACCGTTCGGGGGCGCGGCCGACTGCGTGACCGATGCTTACTCGCACTTACGCGGATTCGTGACGGTGCAGCGCGGGTGTTCGTATTACTGCACGTTCTGCATCGTGCCGCACGTGCGCGGCCGCTTCGATCATCGTCCAGCAGCCGAGATCGTGCGGGAAGCGGAGGAGCGGGTTGCTTCCGGCGCGCGCGAAGTCATGCTCGTCGGTCAGACGGTCAACGCGTACAAAGATCCCGCCGGCGGATCGGATTTCGGCGATCTCTGCAAGCGCGTCGCGGCGCTTCCGGGTCTCGAGCGGCTGACGTTCATCTCGCCGCATCCGAAGGACTTCACGGAGAAGATTATTCGAGATCTAGCGCAGGTGCCGCAGCTCAATCCGCGCGTGCACTTGCCGCTGCAGTCGGGAAGCGATCCGGTTCTGCGGCGCATGAACCGCAAATACACCATGCAGCAGTTCCGCGAGAAGGTCGATTTGATCCACCGCTATTTGCCGCAGTGGGCGATCACGACGGACATTATCGTCGGATTCCCCGGCGAGAGCGACGCGGATTTTGAAGCGACGCTCGACTACGTCAAGACGGGCGTCTTTGCGAACGCATTCATGTTCATCTATTCGCAGCGCCGCGGCACGCCGGCCGCGCGCTGGGAACAAGTGGACGCCGCCGTCGCGAGCGAGCGCTTCAAACGTTTGGCGGATGCGCAGAACCTAGCGTCGCGCGCCTATCACGAACGCAAGATCGGTACGGTGGTGCGCGCGCTGGTGCAAGGCCCCTCGAAAAAAGACGCCGCCAAACTTGCGGCTAAAACGCCGGACAACGCAACCGTTATCGCGCCGATGCCGCCGGGATACGATGAAGCGCTCTACGCGCGCGAGCCGTGGATTGACGTGCAGGTGCACGAAGGCTTCATTTGGGGCTGCACGGGAACGATCGTGCGCCGCGCGGAGCGCTATGCGGATGCCGGCGCGCCGGTGCAGCGCCCGTTGATCGATCTGCTCGCCGCGCAGGCGTGATGCACAAGTTATCCACAGCCTGAGCGACGAAACCGCAATTTTAGCGTGAGTGCCCAATACTCACCGATGCTCGAACAGTATTTCGGGATGAAATCGCGTCATCCGGAAGCGATACTGTTATCGCGCGTCGGTGATTTCTATGAAGCCTATGGTGAGGACGCCGAGACGATCGCGCGCGCGCTCTCTATTGCGCTCACCTCGAAAGAAGCCGGCAGCGGGAAACGCGTCGCGATGGCGGGCGTTCCGCATCACGCGCTCTCGCAGTACCTTGCGCGTTTGGTTCAGCAGCGGTTCATCGTCGCGCTGGCGGAGCAGCTGGAAGCGCCGCAGCCGAACAAACTTGTGCGGCGCGACGTCGTGCGCATCGTCACGCCCGGCACGCTTATCGAAGATCAACTGCTGGACGGCAAGCAGAACAACTATCTTGCCGCGGTGACCGCGGTTGAAGAAACCCTCGCGCTAGCGTACGCGGACGTTTCGACCGGTCTTTGCAGCGCCACTGCGCTCACCGGCGAGTCGGCATACGACGAGCTTCTTGCCGAACTCGGCCGAATCGGTCCGGCGGAAGTGGTCGCCGACGTTCCGCCCGATCTTCGTTCTGCGCTCGGATCCGCGCTGGAATCCGTCGGCGCGCGGGTTACCGCGCCGGGGCTGAGCATCGTCGATGCGCGCAGCCGTGGACCGGTCGAAGGTTTTTCGCTGGACGAATCGCTTGCCGTGCACCGCGCGCTCGACGCGCTAATCGGCTTCGTACGCCGCACGGGCGTCGCAGCTGACGCCGCACCGCTCAATGCGCCGCAGTACTACCGGAACCGTACGTTTCTCTCGCTCGATCCGGGCACGCGCAAGAATCTGGAACTCACCAAGGCGCTGGGCGCGAATCCAAAAGCCACGCTGCTGGCGACGCTGGACAAATGCGCCACATCCATGGGATCGCGCATGCTCGCGCGCTGGATTCTCGCGCCGCTGATCGATCGGGACGCGATAATCGCGCGTCAAGACAGCGTGCAGGCGCTGATCGACGAACACGTCCGCCGCCAATCCGTCCAGGAACTGCTGCGCGCGTGCTTTGATTTGGAGCGCATTACGCAAAAAGTGCGTTTCCGGCGCGTGCTGCCGCGCGATCTCGCATCGCTGCGGCGCACGCTGGAGATCATGCGCCCGCTGCGTTCCGTCACGCCGAAGTCGCTCGCCGCGCAGATCGAACGCATCGCGGATTTCGAAGATTTGCTCGCCGACCTGCAGCGCACGGTGGTGGACGAGCCGCCGGCGCAGTTGGTTGACGGCGGCGTCATTCGTCCCGAGGCGAGCGCGGAGCTCGCCGACTGCGTGGCGCTGCGCACCGATGCCAGAGGCAAACTCTCGGAACTCGAAGAGCGCGAACGCGAGCGTACCGGCATCAAATCGCTGAAGATCAAATATGCCAGCGCGTTCGGCTATGCGATCGAAGTCAGCAAGGGGAACGTCGCGCAAGTTCCCGCGGACTACGTGCGTAAACAAACGCTTGCCAACGGCGAACGCTACATTACGCCCGAACTCAAAGAACTGGAGATCGCGATCTCCACGGCACAGTCGCGCCAGCAGCGTTTGGAAGAGCAGCTCTTTGGCGAGCTCGTCGATCGCATCGCCGCACGGATCGACGATCTGCTCGAGGCCGCCGAAGCGCTCGCGCAGATCGATGTGTTGTGTTCGCTGGCGCAGTGCGCGTCGGAACGGGGCTACGTCCGTCCCGAGTTTATCGACGGCAGCGAGATGGACATCGTGAACGGCCGCCATCCGGTCATGGAGTCCGTGCTGCGAACGCACTTCGTGCCGAACGATTTGCGTCTGCGCAACGGCGAACACCGGTTCATTCTGCTCACCGGCCCGAACATGGGCGGCAAGTCCACCTATTTACGGCAAGCGGCATTACTGACGATTCTCGCGCAGATCGGTTCCTTCGTTCCCGCCAAATCCGCTCGACTGGGCGTAGTGGACCGCATTTTTACGCGTATCGGCGCGGGCGACGATCTCGCGTCCGGGCAATCCACCTTCTATTTGGAGATGGCCGAAGCGGCGAACATCCTGCGCCGCTGCACGCACCGCTCGCTGCTGCTGATCGACGAGGTCGGACGCGGCACGGGCACCATCGACGGTCTCGCGATCGCGCAAGCGATCTGCGAGTTCTTGCTCGGATTGGAAGAGCAGGCGCCGATGGCGCTTTTCGCTACGCATTTTCACGAACTGGTCTCGCTTGCCGAGCACTGGAAGCTCGTCGCAAACTATCACATCACCGCTGTTGAGAATACCGGCGCCGACGGCGGACCGGTCTTCTCGCATCGGGTGCTTCCCGGCAGTTCCTCGCGATCGTTCGGCATCGAGGTCGCGCGCATGGCGGGCTTGCCGGATGCCGTGATCGAGCGCGCGCAAGAGATCGCCGACGCGCTGTCCGGACACGCCGACGTCGAAGCGCAGGTTCCGCTCAAACGCCGTTTGCCCAAAGTCGCGCCGGCGGCGCAGATGTCGCTGCTGAGCACGGAATCGTGAATTACACCAATCTCGGAAGCGCGTATGGACGCGACGTGTATCTGTTTACCTACGAGGACGACGGCAACGGTGCGCCGCCGCCGGATTATTCCGCGGCCGCCGTCGTGCTGAAGCCGAACTGGACGGCGGATGCGCTGGGCTGGATGCTCAACGCGCTCTACGGCGCGCTTAACGAGTGGGATGGTTTTTCGCCGAATGCCGGCGCGCGCTCGTTCGCATTTTTCGGGGAGCGCGCCGATGCGGCGAGCGATCTTTGCGATGTGTTCGCATATGCGTGGACGGGCGGCGACGACTCCGAATACGACAACGTTGTCGCCAGTTCGCACGATGAGGGTACGCTCGATGCGTTCGTCGAGAACATGTTTTCCGGCGAGATTCTTGCCGGCAACGAATATGCGGATAATCTGACGAGCATCGTCTTCGCGGTGCAGGACGCCGATCAAGCCGGACAAATTACGCCGCTTATCAATGCGGCTATCGAACGCCATAAGGCCGATTAACGCGTGATCCACGTTCTGGATCCGCAGACGGTGGGTCAAATCGCCGCCGGCGAGGTTGTCGAACGACCGCTCTCCGTTGTAAAAGAACTCGTGGAAAATGCGGTCGACGCGGGCGCGACACGCATCGCAGTTTCGCTTGAAGACGGCGGCGTCACGCTCGTCGAAGTCGTCGACGATGGTGTGGGCATCGCGCCCGAAGAACTGCCGCTTGCGGTGACGCGGCACGCCACGAGCAAACTTGCAATGGCTACGGATTTGGAATCGGTCGACACGCTGGGATTCCGCGGCGAAGGGCTCGCAAGTATCGCGGCGGTCGCGCAACTCGAAGTCGTCTCGCGCCAAGAAGGCGCGCAGATTGGGGCGCGCGTCCGTGCATTTGCGGAAGCTGCAAGTGCGGTAGAAGCCGCCGCATCGCCGATCGGCACGACGGTTCGCGCGCGCGATCTCTTTCAAAACGTTCCGGTGCGCCGCGAGTATCTGCGATCGAGCAGCGCAGAGTTCAATCGCGTCTCCGGCTGGCTCTCGACATTCGCACTCGGCTATCCCGGCATTACGTTTTCGCTGCACCACGACGGCAAAGAGATCTTCGTCATGCCGGCGACCGCCGATATGCGCGCGCGCCTTGCGATGGTGTTCGGGAAAATCCCAGCTGAATCGCTGATTCCGCTCGATCCGCAAGCCGCGCGCGGATTGCAAGGGACGCTGAGCGGTTTTATCAGCACGCCCGGAAACGATCGCGCCGATCGCCGCATGCAATTGCTTTTCGTGAACGGCAGACTGCTGCGCAGCACCCTGCTTGCCGGCGCATGGACGGCGGGATATTCCACGTTCGCGATGATCGGCCGTCAGCCGTACGGCGTGCTGTTTCTCACGCTGCCGCCCGAACACGTCGACCCGAACGTGCATCCAACCAAGAGCGACGTGCGCCTGCGCTACGGGCATCAGGTCTTCGATGCGGCAAAGCGCGCAATTGCCGCGACGCTGCACGGCCACGCGACGGCGCGTTTCCGCGACGCGGTGACTGTTTCGGCGGCGCCCCAGGCCATGGACGCCACGCTCCCGCAATTACAATCGCTGTTCGAAAACGGCGCGGCGGGGCCGGCGCACGAGAACGGCGCGCAGAGCGGCTTGCGCGTGCTCGCGCAATTGGACAACACGTTTATCCTGGCGACGGATGGGCGCGCGCTCGTGCTGGTCGATCAGCACGCCGCCCACGAACGCATCGCGTACGAACGGATCGTTGCGGCCGCTCAAACCCATGCGCCGAGCGAGCCGCTGCTCGTGCCGTTTACTTTCGAAGTTGGGCCCTCGGAGAGCGCCGCGCTCGATCGCATGCTCGAGATCTTGCGGGAAGGCGGCCTCGAGATTGAGAGTTTCGGCGAGCGCACGTATCGCATTACCGCGACGCCCGCGGGATACCGGGCGCGCACCTTCGACGTAGGCGGCTTCCTGGACGATCTTACGGAAGAGCAGAAGCAGCGCGACGTGCGCGAACGCGTGTGGGCATCGCTGGCGTGTCACTCCGTCACAAGAGCGGGCGAACGGCTCGACTTCGCCGAAATGGCGACGCTCGTGGATCGCTTACAACACTGCGAAAATCCGATGCACTGCCCGCATGGGCGCCCGACGCTCGTGCGCATGGACAGCGAAGCCGTGCAAAAGCTCTTCAAGCGGATCTGATTCGATGCTGCACGACGAGCACGTGTACTCCGTTACCATGACCTGGACTGGCAACCGCGGCACCGGTACGTCGGGGTATCGCGACTATGGGCGAGACCACGATATCGAAGGAGCCGGCAAGAACACGATCATCCGCGGCTCGTCAACGCCGGTGTATCGCGGCGACAAATCGCGTTATAATCCGGAAGAACTGCTCATCGGATCGCTCTCCGCCTGCCACATGCTGTGGCTGCTGCACTTGTGCGCCGACAGCGGCATCGCGGTGACGTCCTACCGCGACGAAGCCTCCGGGACGATGCACTTGAATGCCGACGGTTCGGGCGAATTCACGGACGTCGTGCTGCGTCCCGAAGTGCGTATCGCCGATGCCTCTCGCGCCGAAGAACTGCCGGCTTTGCACCATCGTGCGCACGAACTGTGCTTCATCGCCCGTTCGGTGAACTTTCCGGTGCGCTGCGAGCCGCGCACGGAAACGTGACGGACGCGCGCGGCGTCCTTATCGTCGCCGGACCGACGGCGTCCGGAAAAACCGATCTCGCCATCGCACTCGCCAAGCGCTTCGATGCGGAGATCGTCTCCGCGGACTCACGGCAGATCTATCGCGGCATGCCGCTCGGAACCGCCGCGCCGTCGCCGGAGCAGCTTGCCGCCGCTCCGCATCATCTCATCGGCTTCCTTAATCCGCACGAGCGCTATTCGGCCGCGCGCTTTTCCGCGGATGCGACGGAAGCGATCCGGCAGATCCACGCGCGGGGAAAGCGCGCGATCGTTGCGGGAGGAACGGGCTTTTACATTCGCGCGCTCACCGGCGCGGTAGACCTTGCGCCTCAGCTCGATGAGAGCGTGCGCGCGCGTCTGGCGCACGAGGGACGTGTGCACGATGCAGAATTCTTATACGAATGGCTATCGCTGCGCGATAAGCGCCGTGCCGGCATGCTTCAGCCGAACGATACGTATCGCGTGCTGCGCGCCCTGGAAGTCGCGATCGCGCCCCACGCATCCGTGCGATCCGAACCGCTGCGCTCGCTCGTCACGGAAGGCATTCCTTTCGCGAAAGTCTTTCTGCAGATCGATGCCGCCGAACTGGAGCGGCGCATCGAACGCCGTACCGGTGCGATGCTCGATGGCGGCTTGTTGGAAGAAGCGGAGCGGATTGGCGCGGATGCCGTCGCCGCCAGCGCCGTCGGCTATCCGCAGGCGCTTGCGTATCTGCGCGGATGGTCCACGCACCAGGAGCTGCGTTCCACGCTGGTGCGCGCGACGCGGCGTTATGCGAAACGCCAAGCGGCGTGGTTTCGAAGCGAGCCGGACACGATTTGGACCGAAGCGGCTGCGGTGGAGCGCACGGCAAGGGAAATACTCGGGTGGGTTTGAAGCGGGCAACCATGCTGCAGGACACGTATTTGGCCGAAATCAAACGGCAGGGTGCGCCCGTCACCGTATACTTGGTCAACGGTTTCCAATTGCGCGGCATCGTTAAAGGCTTCGATCCGTTCACGATTCTGCTCGAGTTCGAACGCAAGACGCACTTGATCTACAAACACGCCGTCTCGACGATATCTCCGCAAGGCGCGTTCGCCGCGCCCGAGCCGGTTCCGGCACAAGCCGAGCAGTAATGTCTACGCTCGCCGTGACGAAATTGCACGGCACGTTCAACGATTTCGTCCTCGTGGATGCCCGCACCGGATCGCTGCCCGATCCGTCTCAGTTTGCGCGCCGCGTATGCGACCGGCGCGGCGGCGTCGGAGCGGACGGTTTGCTAATCGTGCATCCTTCGCAGATCGCCGATGCGCGGATGCAAATTATCAACGCCGACGGCAGTGAAGCCGAGATGTGCGGCAACGGGATGCGCTGCGTGATCCGCTACCTGAGTGAGAACGGCGAAGGCGATCGCTTCCGGATCGAGACGATCGGCGGCGTCATCGGCGCCGACGTAATCGAGAAGGGCGAGACATTCCAAATCCGTTTGAACGTCGGAACGCCGGTGTTTCAGGAACGCGATCTGCCGTTCCGCGACGCCGTTTTCGTGGTGATGGGAAATCCGCACGTTGCAATCTTCGCGCGTGAAGCCGATGAAATCGACGTCGTGCAGGCCGGAAAGCGCATGCCCGACGTCAACGTTCACGTCGTCGTACCGCGGGGCGCGCGCCGTCTTGACGTGCGCCACTACGAACGCGGCGTTGGTGAGACGTATGCATGCGGTACGGGCGCCGTTTCATGCGCAGTCGCGGCGATCCGGCGCAGCATCGCCGAGTCGCCCGTCGACGTGCACGTTCCCGGCGGCGTGCTGCGCGTCGAATGGGACGGAAGCGGCGATGCGTACCTGACCGGCCCTGCCGTCCGCGTGTTCGACGCGCAGGTTGAAGACGCGCGTGCAGTTTCCGCTTAACGATCTCGGAGCCGGCGTGCGTGAAGCGCTGCTCTCGGACGCGCAGCGCATCGTAGCGCTGCTCGTTCAATTGGGATACGAAGTGCCGCTCGGTCATGTGGAAGCTTGCCTGCAAGACCGCGATCCGGATCGCGCGTTTCTGGTTGCAGTGGTGCCACGCGTGGGCGTAGTGGGAACCGCCACTGTCAGCGAACGGCCCGCGCTGCTCGCGGTCCGCCGCGCCGAGATCGAAAGTGTAGTGGTCGAGGATGAGTACCGCGGCAACGGCATCGGCGCGTTGCTCGTGCAAGCGGCGGAAGCGTGGGCACGCCGGCGTGGCTGCACGACGGTACGGCTGCTCTCCAACGTCGTGCGGGAGCGGGCACACCGCTTCTATGGAAGATTAGGGTACGACGTGCTCAAGACCGAGCACGTTTTTCAAAAGCAATTATGATTGGCCTTGTCTACTGCGATAAAGCGGGGCGCATCTATTACGACGAATCGCGCGAACCGCTTGCGGACGGCGGAATCGTACGCGAAGCGCATCCCGACGAACTCATTCCGGCGCCCGCAGGCACGGTGCCGATGGTATTGCCCGGCCGCCGCCCGCTGCTTACCGACGGTGTGCCGGACCGCCGGTACGCGCTCGCCGTCATGTTGCCGGCCGGCTACACGCGATTGCTGCTGCCCGCATACGTTCGGGGCAAAGACGCACCGGCATTGCCCCTCTTCGGATACACGTTCGCATGCACGATCGACGATGAATTATACGTCGCCGCAATGCGCACCGACGAGAGTGAGGATTGGCAGCCGCGCGTATTCGACGAGGGCGAACTCGAAGCGATCCTCGAACGGCGCATCGAGAGCGACCGCTTGAACCGCGTGCTGCGCCAAGTCGCGCTATGTTCGCGCGAGTACGGCTGTTTCACCGCGCAGAACGTCTTTTTGGAACGCGGCGAAGCGGCGCTTCCGGTCTCGCCGAAATGCAACGCGCGCTGCGTGGGCTGCATCTCGGAACAAGAACCGGACGCGGGATTGCCCTCGCCTCAAACGCGGATTTCGTTCGAAACGAGTCCTGAAGAACTTTCGCGCGTCGCGATGCACCATCTCGAGCGCGTTCCGGACGGCATCGTATCGTTCGGGCAAGGCTGCGAGGGCGAGCCGCTGCTGCGCTCGGTCGCGATCGCAAAAGCAATCGAACAGATTCGCGCGTCGTGCTCGAACGGCACCGTGAATCTGAACACGAACGGCAGCATGCCTTCCGCATTGAAGCGCTGCATCGACGCGGGATTGCAGGCCGTGCGCATCAGTCTGAATTCGTTCCGTCCCCAGGTCTACGCGGCGTATTACCGCCCTGCGGGATACAGTCTCGACGACGTCTTCGAATCGATCCGAACCGCTTCGCAAGCGGGTCTGCGTGTGTCGCTGAATCTCTTGACGCACCCCGGCGTCACGGACGACGAGTCCGAACTGGCGGCGATGCACGATCTGTTGCAAGGCGTCCGCGTGGACATGATTCAAACCCGCACGTTGAACATCGACCCCGAGTGGTATTTCGAAACAGTCGGCCGTCCAATTCGACCCGCGGGAATGCGCGCCGCGATCGAAGCGATTCGCGCCAACGGCGTGCGCGTCGGTAATTTCACGCACACGCACTAAATGCGGGTTTGGCATTTCGCGGTGCTGCTCGCGATAGGCATCGCAGCCGGCATTGCGCTTCCCGGGCGGCTGACCGGTCTTTTCGGCGCGGCGACGCTGTACGTGTTCTTGCCTGCGCTGATTTTCGAAGCCGCCTGGAATCTGGACGCGCAGATGGTGCGGCGCGCGTGGAAACCCGTTGCGTTACTCGCCGCACCCGGCGTCGTGTTGACCGCGGCTTTGGTCGCCGCGTGCGTCCATTATTTTGGCGGCTTTGCGTGGAGCGCCGCACTGCTGCTCGGCGCAATCTTGAGCGCCACGGACCCCGTCGCTGTTGTCGCACTCTTCAGACGCCTTCCGGTGCCGCGCGCGCTTGCGGCCATCGTCGAGAGCGAATCGCTGTTCAACGATGCCGTTGCGGTGGTCGTGTACCGCGCGATCGTTGCAGCCGTCCTGGCCGGTTCCGGCGCAGCGCAGATGGAACGCGTCGTCGGCTTCGCGGTGCTCGGCGTGATCGCGGGCATTCTTATCGGCGCCGCGCTCGCGTATCTAGCTGCGTTTGCCTTGCGCGATGCCGTGAGCGCGCCGGCCCAGTCGGCTGCGACGCTGATCGGCGCGTACGGCGCCTACTTTCTTGCCGATCGCCTCGGACTTTCCGGCATCTTCGCGGTGATCGCGTTCGGCATCGGCCTGCGCGAATTGGAGCGGCGGCGCATGAGCGTGGAATCCGCAAGCGGCGTCGCGCGCTTTTGGGAAACCGCCTCCATCGCCGCAAACATCGTGTTGTTCTTCCTGATCGGCGCTGCGCTCGATCTCACCCGTTTGCTGCACGCGCTGCCGGCGTCCGGCGTAACGGTCGCCGCTGTGTTGCTCGCGCGCGCGGCGCTCGCGTATGGATTGCTGTCGATCGTGCGGAGCCATCTGAAACCGTTTTGGCGGACAGTTGTTCGCATGGCGGGGATACGCGGCGCGCTTTCGCTGGCGCTCGCTCTTGCGACGCCCGCGGCAATTCCGCAACGCGGCCTCATCGTAGATGCGACGTTCGCCGTCGTGGTGCTGACGATTCTCGCCGGCTCGTTGACGCTGAGGCGCCGGATTGCCAGACTGCCGCTGGAAACGTAAGCGGCTAGGTAGAAGCCGATGCCGTAATCGATTTGCTCAGGACGTCGAGGATAATCTCCGTTGAGGAAATCACCGTAACGGGGTTCTCGCGGTCCAGCGATTCGAAGATCATTTTGTTTGCCGGGTTGTTTACGCGCGCAATGCAGCGCGCTTTCGATTTCTTTTTTGCAATCAGGCAAACGACAAGATTGTCTTCGTCGTCGCCGGTATCGGCAACCACGACGTCGGCGCGCGCCACGCCCGCTTCATCGAGCACGAGCGGATCGCAGCCGTCACCGATGACGGTAACGCGCTGCTCGATGAGCTGCTCGAGCATGCGCGCCTTGCGTTCCTGCTGCTCGACCATCACGACTTCGTGGCCTTGCGCAAGCAGCGCGCGCGTAAGATACGAGCCGACTTTGCCGCCGCCCACGATGAGTACGAACATCAGGCGGACATTCGCGCGGGCGACGCGGTTTGGAACATCTGTGCAAACTCGCTGATCGCGTCGGGTGCGACGATGGCGTTAATTTCATCCCCTTCGCTCAAGATCGTATCGTCGGCCGCTACGCGGACCGTTTTGCCGGTACGGACCGCCGCGATGCGGATGCGGCCCGGGCGCTCCAATTCCGAGACGCGTTTTCCGGACTCGGATGCGCGGACGGTTGCGGTAAGCGAGGTGACTTTGCCGAAATCGAACGACTGCAGCGTGTCCCAGGGCGCTTCCATCAGCATGTCCCGGATCAACTTCGCGCCCACAGTAGTCGGACACACCGTCTCGATGCCGAGATCGCGGTACATGAGTCCGCGCGTCGGATCGTAGATGCGCGCGACGATCTTCTTGATGTCGAACATGCGCTGCGCGATCAGTGCGGCCATAACGTTGCGGTTGTCGCCGTTGGTAACGGCGATGAAGCCGTCGGCCGTCGCGGCGCCCGATCGCTTGAGCACGTCGTAATCTATGCCGGTGCCCACGACCACGTGGCCTTTGAACTTCTGACCGAGGCGTTTGAATGCGCCGGGATTCTCGTCGACGACGATGACCTGGTGGCCGTCCGCGTCGAGAAGTTTTGCCAAGGTGGACCCGACGCGGCCGCATCCGACGATAAGGTATCGCATTGTTATGTAATCGGGACTTCTCAGCACTAGCCCACTTTCCCGTCCCCGGCAGGAGGGATAGCCGGACGCCCGAACTGGACGACACGCACAGTCGGGGCGTGGCTCAGCTTGGTAGAGCGCTTCGTTCGGGACGAAGAGGTCGCACGTTCAAATCGTGTCGCCCCGACCATTTTCACTTCAAAAGAGGCACTCGGCGCAGGCAATTGTTCGCGAAATTCAGCCCAGCCTCGGGGCGCGTACTGCGCGCCGCCGAACAAGAGTGCCGCAACCACAACCATTACTACGTCGGAGTCGAACATCTGCTCGTCGCTTTGCTCGAGGAGCATGACCCCGGTATTTCCGAGCGTCTGCAAGCCCAGGCGATCGACGTAGGCGAGGTGCACGCGGAAGCGCGCCGTGCGCTCGGAACCGGCGAAGACCGGTTGTGGGAAGGCATCCTCGTAACGCCGCGCGTCCGGAAAGTCGTCGCTCTTGCCGGTGACATGGCCGGCGAGCAAGCGATCGAACCGCTGGACCTGCTGGAAGCGATTCAGGCCGAGGGCGGCAGTTTAGCCGCCGAGATTCTGCGCCGCGCGCAATCCCGTAACATCGCCACCGCCTCCGAGTAAGGACACTTCGTGCACGCATTGGCAGATTTTTTCTCGCATCTGGTTCAGCATGCGGGTTACGCGGGACTTTTTGCGGCGATGGCGCTCGCCAACGTCGGAGCGCCGGTGGGAAGCGAGATCGTGCTTCCCCTAGCCGGCGGCATGGCGGCAAAAGGTCTGCTCTCCAGTGTGTGGCTGGCGATTGCAGTCGCCGTACTTGCCGAACTGACCGGACAGACGGTCGGGTACGCGATCGGACGGTTCGGCGGACGGCCGTTCGTTGACCGCTACGGAAAATACATCCATTTTCATCACGCCGAACTCGACAAAGCGCACCGGTTTTTCGACCGCTACGGCAAGTTTGCAATTTTCATCTGCCGCTTCATTCCGGTGATCCGCGGCATCATCGGCATTCCGGCCGGCATCGCCGAGATGCCGCTGGGACCGTTCTATTTTTGGACGTTCTGCGGCTCGCTGATTTTCTGCGGCGGCTTGATCTTAGCGGGCAACGCGCTCGGCACGCACGCCGATGCGGTTATCGGGACGGTGCGGCATTACGCGGTGCTGATCGTCGTGCTTGCCGTGCTGGCGGCCGTGGCGTTCTTCGTTATCAGAAACCGCGTAGCTCAGCGCAGCCCGTCGTAACGGTTTCTTTCCAGCCAAGCCAGCACGGCTTGGCGCCGGCGCTCGATGCTATCGGTGGTGGCCGAGGCGATCGGACCGCCGAAGCGTTGATTGAGCGTCGCGTGAATTTTGCGGTGCTCGATCCGGAAACGCGTGCTGGCCAGCGACACCAACGCCTGTAATGCGCGCCGCGCGTTTTCTTTCTCTTCCGTCTTGGTGATCTGCAGCACTGAAGCCGATGGTTCGGGTTCCGGCGGCGCCGCGTGCGCGTCTTCATGGAGCAGCGCGAGCGGATTGAAGAGCGGCCCGTAGTCGAGCACGCGTTCGCTGTCGACGTGCGCGCTGATGCCCGCGAAGAGGCTGTCGGTTTCGCCGCGTTCGGTGTGCGTGCGCATTGCGGCGGCGAGCTCGTCGAATTCGCCTTGCGCCTTGAGATAAGCGCGCACGTCTTGCGTCACGCGCGAAGCGAGTTCGCGCAGGCGCAAATCGTCGGCGAGGTAGACGAACGCGTGTTGCTTGCCCGAGGCGCGATGCGTGCGTACGAAACGTCCGCAGAACTGGCGGAAGTACATCTCGGTGTTCACGTTGCTGGCGAAGATGCCGACGCGCAAACGCGGGATGTCCACGCCTTCGGAGATCATGTGCACGGCCACGATCCACGGATCTTTCGAACGTCCGAACGACGCAATGCGCTTCGAAGCACCCTCTTCGTCGGAGACAACGATGGCCGGACGCACGCCGATGCGTTCGTGCATGAGATCGGCGATGAAGCGCGCGTGCTCTTGATTCATCGCGACGGCCAGTCCGCCGGCGTCGGGATGCGTGGTCGCGCGCAGTTCGCTAAGTTTCGCGTGCGCTTTTTCGATGACGTCGCCAAGCCAGCTCTTCTGCGTGAGCACGGTACGCAGCCGCTCGCTTTGCCGCGCTCTCGAGCGCAGGCGCGTCTCGAACGTGGCCTGCACGATCTCGCCTTCCGAACTGACCCATTCCGCGTATCCGCCTTGCAGCGGAAAGACCAGCGGGCGGCAGACGCCGTCGCGCAGCGCTTGCGTGTAGTCGTACGCGTATTGCGCTTGCGACTCGCCTTTGTGGTACGACACGAACGGAATAGCCGTACCGTCACTGCGAAACGGCGTGCCCGACATGCCGACGCGGTAGCGCGCGTGGGCGAACGCTTCGCGCAGTGCGTTGCCCCACGTGGCTTGATCGCCGGCGTGGTGGATCTCGTCGAGAATCACGAGCGTGGGAATGCGGCAGAGTTCCCGGTAAACGCCCGGCCCGAACGCGAGTTGCTGATAGGTGATGACGGCGCCGTGCATATCGGCGGCGAGCGTTCCGGCGGCATTGTCGAAGCGCGCGTCGAGCGCGATGCCGGCGCCCGCCATCGCGGCCGCGAGCTGACTCTTGAGGTGTTCGCGCGGCACCACCGCGAGAACGCGGCGAACCTCGCCTTCCGTTAAGAGTGCGTGTGCCAGGCGCGTTGCGAAACGCGTCTTGCCTGCGCCGGGTGTTGCAACAATAAGCGTGTCTTGCGAACGCTCCGAGCACCACGCCTCGTACGCTTCCCGCTGCCAACGGCGCAGCGGCAGCCTCCATGCCTGCATCGAACCCACGAAGGGAGCTGCTTTTCGGAGTGTTCCGGGCGCACGCCTCGAAGGAAAAACCGGGAGAGATGACCACGGCCGAAAACAAGCCGCTTGCTCAAACCCTCAGCCAGATTCCCGATGTCCCGGGCGTCTACATGATGGTCGACCGCAACGGGAACATTCTGTACATCGGGAAGGCGGTTTCGCTGCGAAACCGCGTGCGTTCGTATTTCCAGGACAGCGCCGCGCATCACGTGCGCACGCAAGCGATGGTGGAACGCGTG
>JAICWY010000030.1 GCA_025934645.1 Vulcanimicrobiia bacterium | reverse complement strand
GCAGCGCGCTCACCATTGGATTTTCGTACGTGATCGGCGGTCTGGTGCCGCTCGTGCCGTACATGCTGATTTCCTCGACGGGCCGCGCGTTAATCGTCAGCGCAATCGTCACGTTGATCGCGTTGTTCGCGTTCGGCTTCGTCAAAGGGCGGCTGACAGGTATCGGGCCGTTTCGCGGCGGATTGCAAACGCTGGTGACGGGCGGCATCGCCGCGGCCGCCGCCTTCGGACTCGCGCGTTTGGTTTCATAGACGCGCGGCTTTCGCACGGAAAGGAAATCGCGTGCAAAAACGGGTGTTCTGTTGCTTCATCTTATCGCTGCTTTCGGCAGCGCCGTCTGCCGCCGTTGCCGATGCTCCATCCATCGGCGTCGATTTAAACGTGGTCGTGGGCCGGCAAAGGCAATCTTCGCAAAACAGCACGTCGCTGCCGACCATTCCGGTACCGATGTTTTCGGTACGCATACCGGTAAAGCGCTTCGCAATTTTCGCCGAGGGCGTGCCGCCCATCGGCCCTGTTTCGTACCGCGACGGAAACGGCAGTACGCAGGCCACCAAGATCAACTACATGCTTGCGGAAGCGCGTTATCGTCTTCCGGGCGACCGGTTCGCGGCCGGCATCGGCACGACGCTCGTGAATCAAGCGACGTTTTATAACAGGCCGTTCGTTATGGTGACGGAGCAGAGTTCGCGCGTGGCCGGCTTCCGGTTTTCGCTGCTCGCTAAGCTCGAAAACCGGCTGAATGCGACCACGGAAGTAAGTATCGGCATCAGCCCATCGATGCACGGCTTGCAATACTCGCATTTCCGCTTTCCATTCGAGAAATGTCCGGTAGCGCCAATCGGGCCGGGTTTCGTCGGGTATGTGCAGACCGGGCCGTGCACCGCCGTGCACGGCGTCGACGACGCGGAGTACGCATCACTCGTCGACCTCCGGGCAACGCGGGGTCAGCGTTTCGGCCGGTATACGCTCCGGTACGGCCTGCGATACATCAACTATTCGGCCCGGTTCCCGGACGGATGGGCCGCCGACCGCGAACGCCTGATCATGCCGTTCGCCGGGGTCGAAGTGCCGCTGCGCTAAGGTCACCAGGCTACCATTCGGCCGCAACCAACCAAAAGTCGCCGCGGTTATGCTCTCGTACATACTTTTCGTAAGTATTGGAGAATTTTAGTGGACTTGACCAAGACCTATCCCCGCAGCGTGCACGAGAAGTGGCTGGGCATCGTGCAACTGGGGCGCGCGCTCGACAAAGCCAAGGCGAAAGCTTTCGGAAATCTGGGCGAATATAACTACGATTGTCCGATGGACAAAGGCGTCTTCGAGTTTCTCGGGATCGACGCTGAAGAGTTCTTGGCGAAAGTCCAGAACGCCAGCACCGATGCCGAGGTCGAATCGTACGCGAAACAATTCGTCGACAAAAAATCACCCGACGAGATCGAGCGCTGGAACCGCGAATGGGTGACGAGCAACGACACCGGCGACTTCTTTCTGAACTTACGCAATCGGGTAGCGCCGGACCGGACGGACGTGACGAACTGGGCCGACCTGCTGGATCTGGACGAGAAGCGGACGGTTCCGAAGCGCGAGGCGAGCGCAGTTTAACCACGCTTCGCGCCGTCGTAGAGTACGACGGCACGAATTTCAGCGGACTTCAATATCAGCCGGCGCTGCGCACCGTCGCGGGCGAACTTCAGAAACGCTTGGGCGCGCTGCTCGGGCCTGAGGTGAAAATTACCGCGGCGGGGCGCACGGATGCCGGCGTTCATGCGACCGGACAAGTCGTCTCGTTTCGAACGCAGGCGGCTTTTCCGTTTGAAAAACTGGCAATTGCGCTCAATAGCGAGTTGAGCAAAGACGTTGCCGTGCGCAACGTCGCGCGAGTAGCGCCCGAATTCTCCGCGCGTTTTTCCGCGGTCGAGCGGACGTATATCTATGCAATCTACAACCGGTCCGAACCCTCGCCGCTGATGGCGCGGTGGGCGTATCACGTTTGGCGTCCGATGGATCTGGATGCGTTTCTGCGCGGCGCGCAGCATCTAATAGGCGAGCACGATTTCCGATCGTTCTGCGGCATGCTTCCGGAACGCGGACCCACCATACGGACTCTGCGCCATTTGAGCGCGCGGCAAAGCGGCGATTTGATCCGGATCGAAATACGCGCGGACGGGTTTTTGCACCGCATGGTGCGCACGATCGTCGGCACGCTCACGGAATGCGCGACCGGCAAACGCGATCCCGATTCGATACCCGAAACGCTTGCCGCAAAAAATCGTTCCGCGTGCGGACTAACGGCACCGCCGCAGGGATTGTACTTAGCCGGCGTTCGTTATAAAGACGGCTTCGATTCGTTCAAAGAGCCGCCGGTAACGCTGGGCCTCTGCGAATAATCGACGCGTAGAAACGTCATATCGTATGCGTTGCGATCGTCGGCCGCGTAGCGCGAGTCGATTTCTTCGCGATGAGTTCGCGCCGGCGGCGCGTAATGGACGTCGCCCTCCACGTCGGCCTCGATGCGCGTGACGTACGCGGTGTCGACCAGATCTGAAAACGCGGTAAAAATCTCCGCACCACCGATGACCGCGACTTCCGGCGCCGGTGCCGCAAGAGCCAGCGCCTCTTGCACGCTGTGCGCGACATCGACACCGGGAGATTGAAACAGCGGGTCGCGCGTCAGCACGATATTTTGGCGGCGCACCAGCGGTTTGCCGATCCCGGCGTACGTTTTGCGGCCCATGATGACGGGCTTGCCGATCGTCAACCGGCGGAAATGCTTCAAATCTTCCGGCAGATGCCACGGAAGCTCGCCGTTGCGGCCCATGACGCCCCGCCGGTCGTGCGCGACCACGAAGATCACGCGCGGATGCATGCGTTAAACGGCGACTTCCGCGCGGATCGGCGGGTGCGCTTCGTATCCGGCAAACACCATGTCGTCGAAGCGGTAATCGAAGAGCGAAGGCGGCCGGCGCTTGAAAATCAACGCAGGCAGCGGTTTCGGCTCGCGGGTAAGCTGCAGGCGCGCCTGCTCCAAATGATTGTTGTACAAGTGGCAATCGCCGCCGGTCCAGATGAATTCGCCGGGCTCGAGGCCGCATTGGTGCGCGACCATGTGGGTGAGCAGCGCATACGATGCGATATTGAACGGCACGCCTAAAAAGGCGTCGGCGCTGCGCTGATAGAGCTGGCACGAAAGGCGCCCGTCCGCGACGTAAAACTGGAAGAGCACGTGGCACGGCGAGAGCGCCATTTTATCGAGCTCCGAGACATTCCACGCGCTCACGATTAACCGGCGCGAATCCGGATTGCGTTTGATTTCCTCGACGACGCTGCCGAGCTGATCGATAACGCTGCCGTCGGGCGCCGTCCACGAGCGCCACTGCCGGCCGTACGTCGGCCCCAGGTCGCCGTTTTCGTCGGCCCATTCGTCCCAAATCGTGACGCCGTTTTCGTTCAGGTACTTGACGTTCGTGTCGCCGCTCAAAAACCACAACAGCTCGTGCACGATCGATTTCGTGTGCAGTTTTTTCGTGGTCACGAGCGGGAACCCGTCGTGCAAATTGAAGCGCATCTGATAGCCGAACACGCTGCGCGTCCCGGTACCGGTGCGGTCGCCCTTTTCGGCGCCGTGGTCCATGATGTGGCCGAGGAAATTCAAATACTGCTGCACGGAAGCAAGGGATTCGCCGCCGGAAGCAAGGCCCCCACCGCCGGCGACTACCTGCGTGAAGTAAGTGCGGGCGGCGTATCAGAACGTTTACGACCAAACGCGTGCGAATTACGATCGCACCCGCACGTGAGCGACACGGAATTCACAGAACGCTTACGGACGTCGGAACGGGAATGAAATAGATCTTCAGTCCAGATTTTTTAGTAGCCCGCGCGTTCGAAAAGGCCTAGAAGAGCGATGCGGTCGGTGCGGGTCATGGAGGTCAGGGCCTCGCCGGCGATGCGCTCGACATCTTCCATGGCTTCATCAAGCTTCGCGCGGCCGGCCTGCGTGATCGCGACGTAGCTGGCCCGGGCGTCCCGTTCGTGCGGTGAGCGTTCGACGAGGCCGATTTTGGCGAGCGGAATCAGCGCGCGGGTGACTCCCGACGGGGTGAGCATCAAGCGGGCCGCCAGGTCTACCGGGCGTAGGCGGCCCCCGACCACCGCATCCAGCTCGGCAAGAATAATGAAGTCGGTGTAGCCGATGCCGGGCAGCGCGGGCTCGATGCGCTTGCGAAGGAAGGCGTCGACGCGGGAGAGGCCCAGGGCCAAAGCGACGTTTTCAGGAAGCATGGCAAGGAGTATAGTTGATTACTCAAGTATACGTCAACTATATTCCTTCGTAAAAGTGCTTGACCGCCGGTGAAATTTCCCGTATGCTGTGGCGGTTATGCGGACCTACCAACAGAAGACCGCCGAGACGAAGCACGACTGGTACATCGTGGATGCTTCCGGGCAGCGCCTTGGAACGCTCGCCGTGCGCATCGCGCGCGCCCTCTCGGGCAAGCACAAAGCCAGCTGGACCCCGCACATTGACGACGGCGATCACGTCGTGGTGATCAACGCCGACAAGATCGAACTGGGCGGCAAAAAGTGGGACAACAAAGTTTACTACCGGCACACGGGTTTCCCGGGCGGGCTCAAAGTCGAGACCGCGCGGCAAGTGAAGGATAAGCACCCCGAGCGCCTCATCGAACGCGCCGTGCGCGGCATGCTGCCGACGAACCGCACGCGCAACGTCCAACTCAACCGTTTGAAAATCTATACCGGAACGGCTCATCCGCATGACGCGCAGCAGCCGCAACAGCTCGCGTAGGAGAACCTGTGAACGATAATTTTCAAGGCACCGGCCGCCGTAAACGCTCGATCGCGCGAGTGAAGCTCTCGCTCGGCCAAGGCGTCATCACCGTGAACAAAAAGCCGATCGACGAGTACTTCCCGCGTCAGACGCTGCAGCAAATCGTTCGTCAGCCGCTCGAAGCGACGCAAAGCGGTTCGCGCTTCAACATCGACGTGAAGGCTGAAGGCGGCGGCATCGCCGGTCAAGCCGGCGCCGTGCGTCACGGCATCGCCCGCGCGCTCGTCTTGATGGACGAGTCGCTGCGTGAAGTGCTGCGCAAACAAGGCCTGCTCACCCGCGACCCGCGCGAAAAAGAATCGAAGAAGTACGGCCGCAAACGCGCCCGCAAACGCTTCCAGTTCTCGAAGCGCTAATCGTTGCCGCGTAACAGACACCGGAAAAGAGCCGCCTTGCGCGGCTCTTTTGCGTCTTTTACCGGATTTACGCTCCCCTTCGACATCGCGCTTATCGCGCTCGGCGCCGTCGCGGCGCTTTGGCATCCCTCGGCGGATTGGGTCGAAGGCGTGTTCAGTAACGGCTATTATCCGGCGTGGGAGCATTTCTGGAGTTCGTTCACGCCGGCGATTCCGTTCTCGCTCGGCGATGCGGTGGTGCTCGCCGGCGTCCTCATTATTCTGGCCGCGGTCGTTTTTGCGCGTCCGGTTTGGCGCATGTCGATCGGCGTCGCGGCAATTGCCGGTCTTTTTGCAATCTGGTTCTACGCCGGCTGGGGCTTCGGGTACGATCGTGCTCCACTCGAGACGCGCACCGCGTACAACGGCGCGAGGGTGAATGCGGCGGCGATCGAAGCACTCCGCGTGCGGGCGATCGCACAGATGAACCGCATGGCGCCGATCGCGCATGCGGAAGATCCGGATTTGGTCGAGAGCGCGCCGGCCTTACAGCATTTGCGCGAGAGCTGGTATCCCGTCGTCGCGGCGCTGGGCGATCGCTGGCAGCCGCACGTAGCGCCGTCCAAGCCGACGCTCGCGGGCTGGTTCATGGACAAGAGCGGCACGAGCGGCTTCACCAACCCGTTTACGCTGGAAACACAGCTTGCGCCGGATCTCTTATGGTTCGAGCGTCCCTTCTCGCAAGCGCACGAATGGAGCCACGTGGCGGGGTTTAACCGCGAGGACGAAGCGAACTATATCGCGCTGCTCGCGTGCCTTCGCGATCCCGATCCGGCCGCGCAGTATTCCGGCTGGATCGAACTCTTTCTGTACTTGCCGCAGCAAGCGCGATACCCGAAGAGCGCGTTCGTGCCGCAGGTTTGGCAAGACTTCGATGCGCTTCGCAAGCGCAACGCGCAGTTCGTGAACTTGAATCTCTCGCGTTTTTCGTGGCGCGTCTATAACTCGTATCTGAAGAGCAACCGCATCGCTTCGGGCGTTCAGAACTACGACGAGGTCACGCGTCTGCTCGCGGGCATTCCGCTCGACGCTCGCGGGCTGCCTGCTTCCCTTGCTAGGTGAAATCGAGGGCAAACCGATTACCTGAGTATGGAGCGGGGGAAAACGTCGAGGATGAAGCGCGTGGCGGCGGTTTGGGGGCTCATCGCCCTGCTCGGCGCGACGGCGGCGCCTGCGGCGGCCGCCGGCGATGGACAGCTCCTCGCCGATCCGTATCAAATCTACGGACGGACGCGCGATGCGTGGACCGCGCAGCGCTATCCGCAGTACCTTTCGTATACGATCGCCGTGCGCGTGAACGAACACGGCGTCGAGAAGATCAAGCATTACCACGCCGTCTACGATAGCGGCGCGGACAAGGTCCACGTCGCTGCGGTCAGTGACGAGGAGCACGCGAATCCGCCGGTTCCCACGGGCGTCACGATTCATCTGCTGCCCAAGCGGCAAGGCAAAACGCTCTTCGACAAACGCGTAGGCAACCCGGGAGAAGCGGTCGATTATCTGGGCATTCCGCTCCTCGCACCGAACTATTCGTTCGGCCTGGGCACGCCGCTGGGCGTTGCGGATACGCAAGGAGACGATCTCGTCTCGCAAATCCGAAGCCAATACCACGACCCCGCGCCGCCTGCGCAAGCGCAGCAGCCGCCGCCGGGTTCCCCGCTGCGATCGATCGCGTCCGTCACGGCAATCGCGCACACGTACCGGATACAACTCGCGGGCATCGAAACGATCGACGGCGCGAACTGCTACCATCTTACGCTGCAGCCGGCGCGCGATCCGCAGCGTTTCCGCTTGCGCGACGTCTGGGTCGACACGCGAACGTTCGAAACGCGCCGCGTGGTCGTGGGCTCGAATTTTACGTCGTCATGGGTTCCCTGGCTGATCACGTTCGCTCAGATCGGCGATGCGCAGTACATTGCCTCGGAAGTTGCGCAAGCGCCCGTCGGCGTCGGGCCGCACCGTTATCAGGAAGCCAGCATCGAATTCCAAGATGTCGCGGCCGTCGATCATCCCACCACGTTCTTCGATTCGTTTGCGACGTCGGAAAACGTGATGACGGAGCCGCCGCTGTAATCATCCGGCAATAATCCGGCCGTAACGCGGCAACAAGCGGGGCGTACGCTACGCCCATGTTCGATGTTGCTCAATCCCTCGACGGCGCACTCTCCGCCGCGGCGGGCCGCCTGGGCGGCGCCGCCGCCGGCACTTCCCGCGCCGCAACGCCGTACGGCAGCGCGCGCAGCGACGCGCCGATGGCCTCCGTCGCACAGAACGCGCTTTTCACCGAAGCGCTGCTGAACGCAATTCACGCGCGTCTCGCCGAGATCAAGGTCGTTGCGCATGGATAGCCTGGCGCTGCTGAAAACCGCGGCGAGCGGCATGGACGCGCAGCGTGCGGCGCTCGACGTCGCGGCCGAAAACGTGGCGGCCGCGCAAGCTGCTGGACCGAAAGGTTCGCACGAGCGCTTCGTCGCGCAATTCCGCCTTATTTCCGACGCGCAAGGCGAAGAATCGGTGCAGTACGCCGGCGCGCGGCTCCAACGCGGGTCGAGCGTGGACGTCTTGCAAGAGATGGTGTCGGTTCTGGACGCCTCACGCGCGTACGAGGCAAACGCCTCCGTCTTCGAGATCGGCAAGCGCCTTGCGGAACGCACGATCGAGATGGGCAAGGTATGAGGGTTGAGCCGCTGATTCCCGACGTTGCGCCGCGAAACGGATCGCCGGACACAACGCCGGACGCAAGTACTGCATTCGGGCATATGCTCGACGATTTGGGCAGCGTTTTCGAAGGCGCGTCGCGTGCGGAAGACCGCTTCGCCGCGGGCGCCGGCGATCTGCAAACGGCCGTCTACGAACGTGCGCGGGCCGACGTCGCGCTCTCGGTTGCAAGCGCGGCTGCGCAGCGTGCCGTGCAAGGGTTGCAGACGATTCTAAACATGCAGGTATAGCGCCATGGAAACCGCCGACGTCTTCGCGCGCATCACTGCAATGCCGCAACGGGTAAAAGCCGCGATCGCCGCGGCCGCCGTCCTCGGCATCATCGTTTCGATCATTTTCACTGCCGCCGCGCACGCGCAGCGTGCCGCACTTTTTGCCACGCCGCTGCATGCGGAACAACTCGAGGAAGTGCAGGAACGTTTGGCTGAATGGAGCGTCCCGTTCACGCCGGCCGCGGATAACGTTTTTGTTGATGCCCGGCGCCGCAACGAGCTGCTCTTACGGCTTTCGATCGCGGGCGTGCCGCACGCGCACGTGGATGCCTCATCGGATGTGCTGGCCAAACTCGGCGCGCTCACGCCGCAGGCCGTCATCGACGCGCAAACCCGCGATGCGCTCTCCGGCGACATCGAGCTGGGCTTGCGCGGCGTTCAAGGCGTACAAGATGCGCGCGTGATCGTCGCGCCTGCAAAGCCCGGCTACTTCGCAGACGAACTTTCCCGCGATGCGAGCGCGAGCGTTCGGCTGCAGCTCGCTCCCGGCGCGCAGCTCTCGCCGCAGGCCATTTCGGGCATTCGCGCATTCGTCGCGGCGAGCGTGCCTGGATTGCGGCGGGAAAACGTGACGATCGTCGACGACCGCGGCGTCGCGCTTGGCGATCGCGCATCGAACGAGGACGGCGGCGATTTGCAGCGTTCGCTGCAGAGCGCCCTGGACGGCGCGTTCGGTGCCGGCATTGCGATCGTGCGCGTGCACGTCGAATACGATCCGCGCGCACTCACGACGCACGAGGTGCGGCGCGCGCCGCTTTCAGCGCCGCCAATCGCCACGGCGTCGTCGGACGAGCGCTACGACGGCGACGGCAAACGCTACGGCCACACCGAAACGCGAACGGACCGCGGCAGCGAGACCCGCGACATAAGCGCGACGCTTCCCGCCGGACGTATTTCGCGCATTTCGGCAGCGGTGTTCGTCGACGCTTCGCGCGGCGTGGATCTCGCGCAAGTCCGCGCGCTCGCGGCAGCGACGCTCGGCTTGGATTCCAAACGCGGCGACAACCTTGCCGTTGAATCGATCGGATTCGCGCATACGCTTCAAGTTAAAAAGGACGGATGGTGGCTCGCATACGGCGCGATTGTACCGCTGCTGCCCGTGCTCGCGCTTGCCGGTGCCGCGCTCGCGGCGGTGCGAATCGCCATGCCGCATGCGGCATCGTTCGCGCGATCCTGCGCGGAGCGCGCTTCGCTTGCATCGACGGCATCGGCCGTTTCGGGCGTTTCGCCCGCCAGCGTGCGAGGCGCCTTGGAAGGCGAACCCGCGCACGCGGCCGCCGCGATTATTAGCGCGCTGCCGGCGGCTACGGCGGCCGCGGTCTTAGAAATGTATCCCGAGCACGAACGTGCCGCGATCGTGCGGCGCATGCAGCGCCCGGCGCCGCCGTTGCTTGCGGACGCGGAGCAGTTCATTGCAAACGCCTGACGACTTCATCAGCCTTGCCTCGCAAATGCGCGCGCAACGCGAGCCGGAACCCGAAGCCGAAGTGCCGGGGCTTGCGTTCGAAGAAGAGCCGGACGAACCGTACGCGATTGAAGAGCGTGAATTGGTGCGCGAGGTGCGGCTGTTTCGCGCGCGCATCGCCGAAGCGCTGGAACAAACGCTGCGCACGCTGCTTTGCGATATCGCCGCCGAAGTGCTCGCTCGCGAATTGCAGTTGGCGCCGGCGGATATCGCGGCGATCGCGGCACGCGTTCTGGAGCGTTTCGCGCAAGAAGAGCCGCTGCGCATACGGGCGAACCCAGGTGATGCGGCACGTGTGGACTGCGGAATTCCGGTCGTTGAAGATCCGCGGCTTCCGCAAGGAGACGTCGCGATCGAATTGCGCGACGGCGCCATAGTCTCGTCGCTGGGGCTACGTTTGGACGCCGTGCTTACCAATTTGGCCCCATGATCGCGATTGGAAAAGTTTTAGCCGTCCATGCCTCTGCGCTCGAGGTGCGGCTGCCGTTTGCGTCTATCGGCGAGGGCGTTTGCGTGCACGCCCAAGGCAGCCTTGTCCGCGGCGAAGTGAGCGGCGTGATGCAAGGCCGCGCGATCGTGCTTGCGCACGATCCATGCGGCGGCGTGCGCGCAGGCGATGAGGCCGTGAGCGAGGCTCACGCGTTATGCGCGCCGCTCGGCATGCAGCTTTTGGGACGGTGCGTCGATGCGCGCGGCTGCCCCATCGACGGCGGACGCGCGGTGCGTGCACCACTGCGTCCACTTGCCGTTTCCGCGCCGCACCCGCACGAACGCGCTGCGATCGACGATTCGTTATGGACGGGCGTGCGCGCGATCGACGCGCTGCTGACGATCGGGCGCGGCGCACGCATCGGCATTTTCGGACCGCCGGGCGCCGGAAAATCCACGCTGCTGCACGCAATCGCGCGCGGAACCTACGCGGATGCGATCGTGATCGGATTGATTGGCGAGCGCGGGCGCGAAGCGGAAGAATGGATGCGTGCCGCGCCGCGGCACGCGGCGATCGTGTGCGCGACGAGCGACCGATCCGCACCGGAACGCATTCGCGCCGCGCGGCTTGCGATCGCGCAGGCGCATGCCCTGCGCTCGCGCGGATTGCACGTGCTGCTGATCCTCGACAGCGTAGCGCGGTATGCCGGCGCTTTGCGCGAAGTCGCGCTTGCGCGCGGTGAGACGGCAGGCCGCGCGGGATACCCGCCCGGCGTTTTCGCGCAGTTGGCGGCCTCGCTCGAGGTCGCCGGCGCGATGAACGGCGGCTCCATCACCCTCGTGGCGACGGTGCTCTCGGACGGCGACGAGCGGGATCCCGTCAGCGATGCGGCGCGCTCGTTGCTCGACGGACACATACAACTTTCATCCTCGCTCGCGGCAGCCGGCCGGTTTCCGGCCATCGACGTCCCGCTCAGCGCCAGCCGCACCATGAACGAGGTCGTTAGCGCACGGCATCGCGGCGATGCGGCGCTCGTGCATGCCGCGCTTGCGTCGCTTGCCGAAACCGCCGACGCGCGGCGCCTGGGCATGCAGCCCGTAGAGGCGCAGGCGGCAAAGGCGGCCGCCGCCGAGCCTGCGCTCGTAGCTTTCCTGCGGCAAGGCGGCCGTCCGGAAGACCCGGCCGCAACGCTATCGCAGCTGGCGGCCCTTGCCGATACACTGAGGTGAAGACTATGGATATCGCCGGAGACTTGGCTGCGGTCACGCAGCGCATCGCGCAGATTACGGGAGAGACGTTCACGCAGGCCCCCGCTCCGGTGGCTGCCGCGAGCTCGCCGTCGTTCGCCTCGATGGTCTCCGATGCGATGAACCAGCCCTCGTCCGCGCCGGCGACCGTTCCTCCCGCGCAGCTGGAATCGCTCGTCGGGACCAGCGCATCCGCCTACGGCGTGGACCCCGCACTCGTGAAAGCCATCATCGCAAACGAGTCGGACTTCAATCCCAAAGCCACCTCGCGCACCGGCGCTCAGGGCCTCATGCAGCTCGAGCCCGGCACCGCAGCCGGCCTGGGCGTTACCGACGCCTACGACCCGGCCCAAAATATTTCCGGCGGCACGCGTTACATAAAGGGCCTGTTGGATCGTTTCCATGGCGATCTGCGTTTGGCCGTCGCGGCGTACAATGCCGGACCCGGCGCGGTGATGAAGTATAATGGTGTTCCGCCGTATGCCGAAACGCAAGCGTACGTCAGCAACGTGCTCGACTCGTACGAGAAATACAAATCGCGCTAGCACCGCGCTCATCGCCGCGGCGCTTGCGCTAGCGCTGCCCTGCACAACAGCGGCCGCCACTCCCCCGTCTTCGTTGAATACCGTTTTGAATGCGCGCGTAGCGGCGCTTGCATCGCTGCACGTGCATGCCGTCAACACGCTGCAAATGCGTGGCAGCATCAGCGGCGTCGATTTGACCGGCGCGTTCCGCAGCTGGCAGACCGGCCGCAACGAGCGGTACGACGAGGCAATCGGTGACCGTTTCGAATCCTCGCTGCGTGTGAGCGGACGGCAATACATCGTCAACCAAAACGGCGACGTGCGCGAGATGCGCGGCTTGCTTGCCAAACGGCAACGCACCGCGGACTTCATCAACGACGAGCGTTTCGTCACGCAGTCGCAGTACGATACGTTTGCCGGCGAAACGACGCTGCCGGGCGGCCGGCGCGCGTACGAGATCCAGGTCGCGCCGCCCGGCGGCCAACCGGAACAGGTTTACATCGACGAAAAAACCTCGATGATCGACCGCATCGCGTATGTGGCGAACGACGGAATATCCACGGAAGATTATTTCGACTACAAAACGTTCGCGGGCGCGCTCGTCGCGCAGCGCGAGGTTGATTCGAACGGCGATCACGCGTACGACGTGACGCATGTGACGCACGACATTCTCGTCGACAAACCGATCGATCCGGCCGTTTTTCAGCTTCCGCCCTCCACGGTCGTGGAAACGGACAAGCCGGTTACGGTTCAACTTCAAGAACAAGACGGCCACTATTACACGGAAGTGCGGATCCACGATCATCCGTACCGCTTTTTGGTCGACACGGGCGCGCAGGGCATCGTGCTGGACTCGCACGTGGCCGACGCGGAGCACTTGCGTCCCGAAGGGCGGCTTGAAGTCTCCGGCGCGCAGCGCATCGGCGGCTTGGGATTCGCGTCGCTCGCCGACATACAGATCGGCCGGGCTACGCTTCCCGTGCGGCTCGTCAGCGTGCTGGATCTGCGCGGCGCGACCGGTCGATTCTCGGCCGACGGCATCCTCGGCTATCCGTTCTTCGCCGCGGCGGAGGTGAAGATCGACGCGCGCGCCGGCACGATGACGTTTGGGCGGCCGGGTTCGCTGAACGCGCCGGGTACCGCGACGCCGATCGACGTCGACCGGGAACTCATCGAGCTGCAAGGCAAAGTCAACGACGTCGAAGGCCGCTTCGTGGTGGATACGGGCAATAGCACCGAACTGCTGCTCTTCGAGCCGTTCATGCGCGCGCATCCGAATCTGCTGGAGGGCGAAGACCGCCACTTCGCGAGCAATTTCGGCGTCGGCGGATCGGTCAGAGCCGTCGCGGCATATGTGGACGAACTCGACTTCGGCGACGTGCGGTTTTTCAACCGCTACGCGAGTTTGATGCTCAGCGATCAAGGCGCGTTCGCCGATCGCTTCGATGCCGGCAACATCGGCATGGCGGTGCTCAAGAATCTCGTCGTGACCTTCGACGTCGCGAATGCGAAATTGTACTTGGAACGCGGCTCGAATTTCGACGACGGCCGCTACCGCTCGCGCACCGAGCAGGTCATGCCTTAGCAACAACGCGGCAGCGCGGCGGCAACAACCGGCGCGTACCGTAAGGGCATGACGACGACCGAGCCTCTCCAATTCAGCGTCATGAGCGCACCCGTCGCGGCGATCGATCGCCGCTCACTTTCGCAAGCATGGTACTCCGCGTTGTACCGGCAGACCGCGCCCGCGCGTAACGCAGAAGCGAAGTCACAGGCAACCGCGCCGGCGCGCCGCGCGCGCAGCCCGCTCCCGCAAGCGCATCGCTCGGATGCCGCGCCCGCGCCGGAACAGACGAAGCGCGGTGCCGGACGCTCCGAGTCCGCGGTGTGCGCACGTGCCGGAATGGAACGCCGCCAGATCCGTTGCGCGCTCGCGCGAAAGATCGAACGCGCGCTTGTTCATCCGCACGGCACTCCCAAAAGGGCGACGTTCCGCATTCGCGGCGTGCCGGGACGCGTGCACGTGATCTTTCGCGCCGGCGCGCGCGGCTTGCAGCTGGTTGCGGTCTGTTCGCGCGATGCTCGCATGCACGTCGCCGCAGCGCTGGCGCAAGCGCGCTACGCACTGGCCTCGCGCGGGATCAGCCTCGATGCGCAACTCCGGTGCGAGGAACGTTCGTGCTGATAACCGATGCCACGGCGCGCGCGATAGAAAACGTTGCTGCGCGAGAACAACAAGTCGTGCGAACGTTGACGCCGGCGGATCTGGCGGCGCCCGACGGCGCCTATTTTTTGACCGGCGGCGAACGCGGCAAGCCGCTGTACTCACGCGACGGTGCGTTTTCGCTACGCGGCGGAACGCTCGTCGACGCAGGCGGCCGTGAAGTCTTAGGGTTGCGCGACGATGGCACGCTGGCGCCGCTGCACGCCGATCCGATCGATTCGGCGCTGGAATTGACCGAAAGCGCGCGGATCGAAAACGACGGGCGCGTGTGGTACGAGCGTACGGTCGTCGATCCGCGCAACGGTGCGATGGAAGCGCAGAACGTGGAGATCGGGCGTCTCGCGCTGGCGCGCTTCGCGCCCGGAACGAAATTGCAGCAGGTAGACGCGCAGCACGCGAGCGCGCCGCCCGAGATGGTACCGCACGTCGGCGCGGCAACCGACGGAAACTTCGGCGCGCTGCGGCCGCTCTCGCGCGCGGCGAGCGCGGGTGACATCGATCGCGAGCTCGAGCATTTGCAAGAAGCGTACATGGCGCTCGATGCGCTGCGCGCCGCCGGCGTCGTCCGGAGCGGCACGGACAAAACGGCAATGGATCTGCTCAAATGATGCGCTTGTGTTTCGAGCCGCGCGGAGAAAGCGCCGGCGGCCGCAATGTCCGGCGCGCGCGCTTCCGTCCGCGTTCCGAAATGCCCGTCAGCGCGGCATGCGTCATTGCGAATGCGGTGCGCGAATCGCTGGGCGCGGCGCTCGCAACGCCCGTGTCCTTGCGCTTGCTCGCGCCGGTGCTCCCGTCGCGTGAGGCGTGGGAAAAAATTTGCAATGGTGCGCTGCTGTACCGCGCTCGCGGATCGCTCGCAGATGCGTGCTTTGTGATGCGCATGGCGGATGCGCGCGCGCTCGCCGCGGCGGCATTCGGCGAGGCCGATACGTACGCGCGAGATCTTTCGCGCGTCGAACGAGAGCTGCTCGACCGGCTCGCCCGTTCGCTCGGCGGCGCGCTCGCGCACGCGTGCGGTCGCGATGTCGCGGCGCCCGAACGGATTCTTGACATTTCCGGATATACGACGTACTTCGAATTGCTATTGGAGCGGCCGGTCCGGGCGCGGCTCGGCGTGGCGCTCTCCCGGGAGACGCCGCCGCAGGGCGGCCCCACGCTCCGCCCGGACGACCTGCTCGGCGTCGAGCTCGAGGTCCGGGCGCAGCTGGGCCACGGGGCTCTGCCGGCCGCAGCGTTCTTGGACTTACGCCCGGGCGTAATCGTGCCGATGATGACAAAGATAGGGGAACCCGGCGTACTTCTGACGGACGGCACGCGTCTGGCCCGCGGCGAATGTGGTTCGCGCGGTCAGCGCAGCGCGTTCGCTGTGTGCGCGGGTCCATGAGGAAATAAACGAGACGATGACGACTGAACAGAAGAAGAACGGCAGCGAACACCAGCAGAACCTCGATCTGCTGATGAATGTGTCGCTGCAAGTGACGGCGGAACTGGGCAAGTGCAAGATGGCCGTCGCCGAGATTCTGAAACTTGGTACGGGCTCGATCGTCGAGCTCGATCGTCTTGCCGGCGGTCCCGTGGATCTGCTCGTGAACAATAAACTCGTTGCGCGCGGCGAAGTCGTCGCCGTGGATGAGAACTTCGGCGTCCGCGTCACCGAGCTGATTCAAAAGCCGGGCTAAGTTCCGCAACGCCGCAGCAATAGCGCGGCAACATTCGTGCGATACGGTCCGTACATGGACGGACTGCTCACCATCGCCAATCACGCGCGCGCGACGCTTCCGCTGGACGTTCTCGCCGCGCTTACGCTCCTGGCAATCGCGCCTTTCATTCTGGTGATGTCCACCTCGTTCGTGCGCATCATCGTGGTGCTCTCGCTCGTGCGATCGGCCATCGGGGCGGCCGCCCTTCCGCCGAACACGGTGCTTACCGGCCTCGCGCTCGTTCTGACGATGACGATCATGTCGCCCGCGATGACGCGCATATCGAACGACGCCGTGCAACCATACGCAAAAGGCGCGATCACGCAAGCCCAATTCGTCGACCGGGCGATGGCGCCGCTGCGTGCCTTCATGCTGCGGCAGGCGCGGCTCGACGACGTCGCGCTGTTCGAGCGCATCGCGCACCGGGCTGCCGAGCCCGCCGCAAAAGCGCCGGTTTCAGTGCTGGTTCCGGCGTTCGTCGTGGGCGAACTGCGCGACGCCTTCGCGATTGGATTTGCGCTCTATCTGCCGTTTGTGGCTATCGATCTCGCGGTCGCGTCTATCTTGATGGGCCTAGGCATGTTTATGCTGAGTCCGCCCGTCATCTCGCTCCCGGCAAAGCTGCTGCTCTTCGTCATGGTCGACGGCTGGGCGCTGGTGTGCGGAGGCGTCGTCTCCAGTTTCAGATAACTTGGGGAAATGCGCATCAGCGAGGCCCTCGCCACGCAGCGGCCGTTTTTCTCATTCGAATTCTTTCCGCCGCGGACGGACGAGGCGCACGCGCATCTGCTGGAAACCGCGCAGACGCTGCGCGATCTGCGCCCCGCCTTCGTTTCCGTGACGTATGGCGCGGGCGGTTCGACGCGCGCGCGGACGGTCGAAGTCTCCAAGCAGATTCAAAACACCGTCGGCATCGACGTCATGGCGCACGTCACGTGCGCGGGAAGCTCGCGCGCGGAGATACGCGGACTGCTCAACGAGCTCGAGGCGGCCGGTATCGAAAACGTGCTCGCACTGCGCGGCGATCCGCCCGCAGGCGGCGCATCGTTCCAGACGCCTGCGGGCGGCTTCACGCATGCGAGCGACCTGATCCCGATGCTGGAGCGCAACTATCACTTTTGCATCGGCGCGGCGTGCTATCCGGAGAAGCACATCGAAGCGGCGTCGTTCGAAGAAGATCTGGGTTATCTCAAGCGCAAAACTGATGCGGGCGCGGAATTTCTGATCACGCAGCTGTTCTTCGATAACGATAAGTATTTCGAATTCGTGGATCGCGCGCGGGCGCTCGGCATCACGGTGCCGATTCTGCCCGGCATTATGCCGATCACCGGCTTCGAGCAGATCCGCCGATTCACGGCGTTGTGCGGAGCGACGATTCCGCCCAAACTTCTCGCGGAATTGCAGGTGCGCCGCGACGAGCCGAAAGCTGTTGAAGAGCTGGGTGTCGCATACGCGACGCTGCAATGCACCGACTTGCTGCGCCGCGGCGCGCCCGGCATACACTTTTACACGCTGAACAAATCGCCGGCGACGCGCGCAATCGTGAGCGCGCTGCTCGCCGCGACTGCGTGGCGCACGTTCACGATCCGGTAACCTAGCGGCAACATCGTCCGCCTAGCCTTACCGGATGGCGGCCTTTGACGGACTCTTGCGCGAAGCGCTCATCGTTGCGGCGATCTTGTGCCTGCCGGTACTCTGCGTCGCGACGCTCACGGGAACAGTGGTGGCGGTCGCGCAGGCCGCGACGCAGGTGCAAGAACAAACGCTGTCGCTGCTGCCGAAGCTGCTGGCCGTTGGCATCGCCGTCGCGCTTTTCGGCGGTTTCGGCATGCATTTGTGCGCCGGCCTCTTCAACGACGTGCTCGCGCAGATTCCGGCGCTCGTGAGCGAATGAGCGGCGGGGCACTGCTAGTGTTCTCGCGCTGTGCGGGCTTCGTGTGGCGCGCGCCCGGGTTCTCGCATCCATCTGTGCCGCACGTCGTGCGCGCCGGTTTCGCGCTGCTGCTCGGCATTTCGCTTTGCGCCGCGGTTCATGTGCGGGCCGTGCCGGATGGTGCGGCGTTCGCGCTGGCGGCCGCCGGCGAATTCGGTATCGGCGCCGCCATCGGATTTGCGGCGGGGCTGTTGTACGACGGCGCGTATGCCGGCGGTCGCGCGCTCGATGATTACGCCGGCATTCGCGGCAGCGTACCGAACGCGCAAGTGTTCGCCCCATCCGGATTCGGACGCGTGTGGTCGCTGGTTTTTACCGCCGGATTTTTCTTGCTGGGCGGATACCGCCCGCTGCTGCTCGCGCTCGCTTTGAGCTTCGACCGCCTTCCGCCCGGAACACTGCCGCACGCGAATGCGCTCTACGCCTACGCCGTGCTGCTGCCCGGCACGATCGTCGAGGCAGCACTACTCGTTGCAGCGCCGGCGATCGCGCTCGTCTTTATCGCGCAGGTGGCGCTGGGCGCACTCGCTCGCGTCATTCCGCGCTTCGCGGCATTCACGCTTTCGTTTCCGATCGTCTTCGGCGCCGCGTTGATTGCAACGCTGATCGCCGTGCCGCTGCTCTTCGCGCAGAGCGCCTCGCCGTGGATGCGCATTCCATTTTTGGAGACGCACTGAGGTGGCCGACGAAAAACAATACGAGCCGACGCAGTCGCGCTTGGAGAAAGCCAAGCGCGAGGGCGACGTTGCGAAATCGCAAGAGGCGGGAAACGTCGCGGCCTTCGCCGCGGGATTGTTCGGAGCAGCCGCGTGCGTCGCGCCGATTGCCGCGGGCGCGCGTGCGGTCTTGAGCGCATCGGTGCAGGGCCGGGTCGATGCAGCCGCGCTCGCTTCGACATTGGCGTGGGCGCTGCTTCCGGTGGTTGCCGCCGCGTGCGCCGCGCTCGCTGCCGGCATGCTGCAAACCGGCGGCCTGCGCTTCGTTGCCGTCACGATCAAACCCGAGCGGCTTTCGCCTTCGGAGAATATGAAGCGCATGCTCTCGCGTGAGGCGGTCGTTACCGCGGCGCGCGCGACGGTCGCGTTTCTGTGCGCCGGGGCTGCGCTCGTTCCGGCATTCGCCTCGCTGTACGGCATCGCGCTTCGCGCGGGCGGCGCGCAAGCGGTGGCGCACGCGGCTTGGAGCGGCGCGTTGCGCGCGGCGGCGATCGCCTGCGCTATCGGGGCGGTCTTCGCCGCTGCCGATTACGCCTTACAGGTGCGGCGCTGGCGGCTGCGGCTCCGCATGTCGTCCGACGAAGTGCGCCGCGATCAGAAAGAGCAGGACGGCGATCCACTCGCGCGTGGACGGCGCCGCGCATTGCACCGCCGTATCTCGCGCGGTTCGCTTCGGCGCGTCAAAGATGCTGCATTCGTGGTGACCAATCCGACGCATATCGCGATCGCAATCGAATACCGTCAGCCCGACGTCCCCGTGCCGCGCGTGCTTATTCGCGCGGCGGACGAAACGGCGGCGCGTGTGCGCGAGCTCGCGTACGAATACGCCATTCCGGTCGTCGAGAACGTGCCGCTCGCGCGCGCGTTGTACGCAACGGCGGAGCCGGGTCAATACGTGCCGCAAGAAACGTATCTCGCGCTGGCCGAGATTGTCGCGGCGCTCGTCAAAGGAGGCCGCCTGTGAGCCGCATTCCGACCTACGCGTTCGCCGCAATGCTGCTCTGCATCGTCGCCATCTTAATCGTGCCGCTGCCGCCGTTTCTGCTCGACGTGCTACTCGGAATCAACATCTTCGCATCGGCGCTCGTGCTACTGCTCAGCGTCACGGTGGAAGAGCCTTTGGAGTTTAGCGCTTTTGCGCCGGCGCTGCTGCTTGCAACGCTCTTCCGCTTGTCGCTCGACGTATCGGCAACGCGCCTCATTCTGACGCAAGGACACGAGCCGGGCGGCGCAGGCGCGATCATTCCCGCCTTCGGCGAATTCGTGGTGCGCGGAAATTTGGTCGTGGGGCTTATCGTTTTTGCGATTCTGATCACGATTCAATTCATCGTAATCGCGAGCGGCTCGCAACGCGTGGCGGAAGTTGCGGCGCGCTTTACGCTCGACGCGATGCCCGGAAAGCAAATGGCGATCGACGCGGACGTGCACGCGGGATTACTGGATGCGGAAGGCGCCCGGATTAAGCGCGCGACCGTACAACGCGAGGCGGATTTTTACGGCGCGATGGATGGCGCAGGCAAATTCGTCAAGGGCGATGCGATTGCTGCGCTGGTAATCGTGGCGCTTAATCTGCTCGGCGGTGTCGTCGTCGGCGTCGCGTATCGCGGACTCTCGCCCGGTGATGCGGTAAACGCCTTCGCGCTGCTTTCGATCGGCAACGCGCTGGTCACGACGCTGCCCGCATTCCTGATCTCCACGGCGATGGGCATGATGGTCACGCGCGTCGCATCGGAAGGCTCGCTGGGATCGGATCTTGCCGCGCAGCTCTTCGCGCGTCCCGAGATATTGCGCGTTGCCGGCGCGTTACTGCTCGCGCTGGCGCTCGTGCCGGCGCTGCCGCATTCCGTCTTTATCGTTCTGGGCTTGTGCGCGTTCGCCGGCGCGCACTTCGCGCAACAAGCGAAGCGCCGCACGGCGCAGCAGCTGCGCGCACAGCGCGATCTCGCCAAGCGCGAAGCGATCCGGCGGCCCGAGATGGCGCTGAGTTTGGTGGGCGTGGATGCCGTTTCGATCGACATCGGCGCGAATCTCGCGGCGTTGCTCGCGCCGCCGCTCGCGGATGCGCTGCTCGATCGCGTCGGCGAAGTCCGCCGCGCGCTCGCGGCCGAGATTGGGTTGGTGCTTCCGGGCGTGCGTCTTCGCGACGATCTCATGCGCGATCCGGACACATATGCGATCCGCGTGCGCGACCGGCTCGCAGGTGAAGGCACGCTCGACCTTGCGCGCATGTTGGCCGTCGCGGACGAGGATGTGCTCGCGCGAACCGGCGGCACGTTGACCCGCGAGCCCGTCTACGGCTTGCCGGCGGCGTGGATCGATCCGTCATGGCGCGAGCAGGCGTTACAGCACGGCGCGCTCGTCTTCGATCCGGTCTCGATCGTCGGCTCACATTTGGCCGAAGCCGCGCGCACGCACGCCGAAGCGCTGCTGGGCCGGCAAGAGCTGCAAACCCTGCTCGAGCACCTGCGTGCGACCGCACCCGCGCTCGTTAAAGATGCCGGAACCGACGCACTTCCGCTCGGCGTGTTGCAGCGCGCTTTCGGTTTGCTGCTGCGCGAGCGTGTGTGGCCGCGCGACCCCGTGGCGGTGCTCGAAGCGATGCTCGACGCGGGACCGAGCCGGGATCCGCGCGAGCTTGCGGAGGCCGCGCGGCGCGTCCTGGTTCCCGCTCAGCTGCGCCGGAAAGAGTTGCCCGCGCTCGAGCCGCTCTTGCTCGACCCCCAGCTCGAGCGCGACCTTGCGGAAAGTTTTACAGCGGCCGGCGGGGCGGGTATCGACCCGCGCCTGGCGCTGCTCATCCGGGATCGCGTCGAGGAACAGGCAGCAATCAACGGTCCATCGCCGGTCTCAATCGTCTGCACCGGCCCGGTGCGGCCGCTCTTGGCCGATTTTCTGCTGCGCTCGGGCCTGCGCATCGAGGTGTACGCCTACGCGGAGGTCCCGTCCGAGATGCGGCTGGTGCCCGCCGGAGTTATTAAGGAAGCGCTTCTGAACGGCGCAGGGCCATCGGCGGCCTGAGAGAACTCACCGCAAGCCCAATTTGACGGCCCCCTGCGGGGCTGTTAGACTTTTAGGGTTGTCCCGCCCTTACCGGCGGGCGCTGCTTTTTCACACGGTACACATGAGCTGGAATAGATATAAGAACCCGATCAAGGCGCTCGTGGTCCTCGCCATCGTCGCTTTGAGCCTTTGGGCCGCGCTGCCGGTCAAACAAAAGATCCATCTCGGACTCGATCTCGAGGGCGGCGCGCATTTGCTGCTCCAGCTCAAGCCGACTGCCGACGTGAAGCAGATCACGCCGGATATTCAGAGTCAGACGATTCAGGTCATCGACAAGCGCATCAACGGCTTGGGCGTGACCGAACCGCAGATCAGCAAAGAAGGCGCCGACCGCATCTCGGTCGACCTTCCGCAGATCAAAAATCCTGAACAGGCCGAGCAGGCGATCAAACAGGTCGCGGTGCTCGAGTACAAGATCGTTCCGCCGGACGTCAATCAGAAAGCGCTCGCCGCGCAAGCGCAGTGCGACGCGAATCCGAAAGACAAGAAGGCCTGCGCGTACGCCAATGAAGGCGCCTACGCCGCGAGCGGTCCTGTGGTCTACTCCGGTAAGGAATTAAAATCGGCGCAAGCGGGCTTCGATCAGTCCGGCAATCCGAACATCGATTTCACGACGAAGAATCCGAAAAAATTCTTCGACCTGACCTCGAAGAACGTCGGCAAACTGCTCGGCATGTTCTTGGATCACCGCTACCTTTCGGCGCCGGTTATTCAAAGCCCGATCTCCGACCAGGGACAGATCACCGGCCAGTTCACGCAAGACGAGACGATCGTGCTTGCCAATAACTTGAACGCCGGCGCGCTGCCGGTCGGCATCGAAATTATCGAGAACGAGACCATCGGGCCCACGCTCGGCAAGATCGATCTCTCGATGTCGCTGAAGGCCTCGATGCTGGGCCTCGGGCTCGTGCTGCTGTTCATGATCCTCGTGTACCGTCTGCCGGGCTTGCTCGCCGACGTCGCGCTGATCATCTACGTGGTCATGATGCTCGGCCTGCTGGCAGCCGCACACGCAACGCTAACGCTGCCCGGTATCGCCGGTTTCGTGCTCTCCATCGGTATGGCGGTCGATGCAAACGTGCTGATTTTCGAACGCATCAAAGAAGAATTGTGGGCGGGCAAGTCCATGCGCGCATCCGTGCGCACCGGATTTACGCGCGCGTTCTCGGCGGTGTTCGACAGCCACTTCACCACCATCGTCGGCGCGGGCGTGCTATTCTTGCTCGGCACCGGCACGGTGAAGGGATTTGCGTACACGCTGTTCTGGGGCACCGTGTTCTCGCTGGTCACCGCCGTGTTTATCACCCGGTTCTTCGTCGACTCGCTGGTCGACAACGATATCGCCACAAATCCGGCCCTGTACGGCGTCAAACCCGAAGACGTGGGCGTGTTCGCAAAGGCAGGGGCCTAACCGATGTTTTTTCGCAAACTCAACTGGAATATCGTCGGCTGGTTCCGCACGGTCTCACTGATATCGTATTTGATCATCGCGGCCGGTATCGGCTCGATGATCTTCCACGGCTTTTCGGGCCCGGGCGGCGGCTTCCAAGCCAATCGCATGATGCAGCTCGGCCTCTCGTTCACGGGCGGTACGGCCGTGGACGTGCAGTTCACGCAGCCGGCGTCGCTCGATCAAGTGCGTTCGGCGTTCACTTCGCTGGGCGTGACCGATGCGGAAGTGCGTACGCTGGGAAATCCGAGCGGCAACGGCTACCTGCGGTATCGCGTTGAAGAAAAGCAAGTCGCGTTCGGCAACAACACGCCGCAGCTGTGGGACGCGCTCAATAAGGTCGCCCCGGTCGATCGCGCGCGCTCGCAAGTTACCTCGGTAAGCGCCACGCTGGGCCGCGAGTACCTTACCAAGGCCGTCGAAGCGCTGATCATCGCGCTCGGCATTCAGTTCCTGTACATCGCGTTCCGGTTCGGCTGGAATTACATCTTCGGTTTGGTGACGGTTATCGCGCTCGTGCGCGATGCCGCCATGATGATCGGCATCTATGCGATGGCCGGGCGCAAAGCGGACGATGCTTTTCTTGCCGCGGTGCTGACCGTCATCGGTTACTCCGTCATGGATACGATCGTCATTCTCGACCGTATCCGGGAAAATACGAAGCTGATGGCCGGGCAGTCGTACGACAAGATCGTCAACACGTCGATCTTACAGACAATGACGCGCTCGTTCAACACGCTCGCGACGGTCGTCATCACGCTCGTTGCGCTGCTCGCGCTGGGCGGCGCTTCGCTGAAAAACTTCGCGTTCGCGCTGCTGGTCGGCATCTGCTCGGGCGGTTACCACTCGATCTTCTACTCGGCGCCGCTGGTGCTGGTCTTCCGTAAACGCCAACTCGAAGCGGCGACGCGCAAACGCGCAGCCGGTCTTGCCGGCGACCGCACGCGCTCGGCGCGCAGCGTGGCCGAGAGCAAAGCGCTCGGCTCGCAGGGCGGGGTCGCGCGCGAGGACATCGTCGCGGCGCGCAAAGCACGGCGTCAAAAAACGAAAGCCACGCGTCCGCCGGGCGCGGGTCCGGCGCGCTACAAACGCAAGCGCGGCGAAGCCGACACCGGCGCGGCCACGATGGTCGAAGACGCGCACGAGTACGAGCAGTACGAGGACACGGAGGCGCTCGAGCAAGGCCACGAGGAGATCAATCTCAATCTCGACGAGTTCGAGCCGCAGCAACATCTGCCGCCGGACGATGACTCGGCGCAGCCCCGCAACCCGTAATCTCTTGCCGCCTCCGACTTCGTCGGAGGCGGCTTTTGAAAGAGTGCTCGCGGAGTTCCGCTCCGGAGCACCGGCGCCCGCCGCCCGCGACGATTTCGTCGAGCGGATGTTCGCGGATGCGCGCAAGTTCCTGGTCCGCGACGATTTCGCCGGCATCGGCGAGCGCGAATCGTTTCCTACCAAAGTTATGGGCGTCTCGTTCGAGCGGCGCCAGGATCTGGTCGCCGGCTTGGTGCCCGGTCTGGAATTGGAGCTGCGCCGGCAACCCGGCAATCCCGTGGACGCCAACGCGATCGGCGTGCATTACGGCGCGCTGCAGATCGGCTTTCTGCGCAAGGAGATTGCCAAGCATCTCGCGCCGCTCATCGACTCCGGCGTACGCTACCACGCGCGCATCGAGCATGTGACCGGCGGGACGGACAACAAGCATCGCGGCGTAAATATTCGCGTCGAACGCGAATACCGCAGCGCACCCGATACCTTCGCCGTGCAAGCGCGCGCGGATGCCGACCACGAGACGCTGCGTAAAGCGTTGATTGGCGACGGGACGCCGCACGACGCGCAGCAAGCCGTGCTCGCGCGCGTCGATGCGGGCAAAAACACGATTGCGGTCCTGGGAACGGGGCGCGGAAAATCGTTCTGCTTCCAGTATCCCGCTGCCTACCGCGCGCTCGACTCCGGACAGAAGACGCTCGTGATCTATCCGCTGCGCGCCTTGGCGAACGATCAATACGATGCGCTGCTGCGCCGCCTCGACGGCTTCGGATTGCGAATCTACCGCGCCAACGGCGCCATTTCGTCCGACGAGCGCGGTACGCTAATGGAAGCGCTGCAAACGGGCGCGTGGGACATGATTCTTTCAACGCCGGAGTTCTTGCAGTTCCATCGCGAGGTATTCAGCGGAAAAAGCGCGCCGGCGTTCGTCGTCGTGGACGAATCGCATCACATCTACGAATCCAAGCACCGCGCGGCATATGGGAAACTGGGCGAGACTATTGCATCGCTCGGCAACCCGCAAGTGCTCGCGCTCACCGCGACGGCCGGGGACGATGCCTTTGATCAAATTATAAGCGACTTACGCATCGAGTCGTGGGTGATCGATCCGACGGTGCGTGAAAATCTCCACATCGTCGACGCGCGGGGCACGAAAGAAAAATTGAAGTACCTGGGCGACCTTTTCGAAGATTCGCCGGGAAAAGGCATCGTGTATTGCAATTCGCGCAGCGAGGCGACCAAGACGGCGGATGCGCTGCATAAGCGTCTGAGCGGCCAAGTGATGTTCTATCATGCCGGAATGCCGTCGGCGGATCGCGCGGAAGTCGAAACGCGTTTTCGCGCCGGCGAGCTGCGCGTGATCGTCGCAACGTCCGCCTTCGGCGAGGGCATCGATCTGCCGGACGTACGCAACGTGGTGCTCTATCATTTGAATTTCGACTTCACCGAGTTTAACCAGCAGGCCGGCCGTGCGGGACGCGACGGCGCGGAAGCATACATTCACCTGCTCTTCGGCGACGGGGACCGCCGCATCAACGAGTTCATCATCGACCAGGAGGCGCCGACGATCCGCGTGCTTCGCGAGCTGTACAAAGGCATGCGCGGCTTAGCCGCGGGCGGCTTCTTGCGTATGACGTTCGTGGATATTGCGCGTACGCTGGAATTGGATAAAGCCAACGAACGGACCGTAAGCGTCGCGACGCGGATATTCGAGGATGAAGGCTTGCTGGAAGCCGGAATCGACGATGACGGGCGGTACATCCGTTTCGTTCCCGTCGACGGCAAAGTCGATCTCACGAAGAACGAACGCTTCGCCGAAGGGGAAGCGGCGCGCGAGGACTTCGCGCGCTTCTGCGATCTCATCTTGCATGCAGATGCAAAAGCGCTCGAGCGCATCATCAACCGTCCGATCTATCCGGAGCGCGTGGAGCTGCGGCGTTGAAGGGCCCCGTTTTTCCGCGGCGTCTGCGCGCCGGCGACACTGTTGCCCTCGCCGCCCCGGCAGGACCGCTTGCGTCGGAAGCAGAGTTGCAGCGCGCGATCTCGATCGTGCGTTCGTTCGATTTAGAGCCGCGTGTGATGCCGCGGGCTTCCGCGCAACTCGGCTATCTGGCGGGCACTGATGACGCGCGCGCGAGCGACTTTAATGCGGCTCTGCGCGATCCGTCGGTGCGCGGGATCTTCGCGCTGCGCGGCGGCTACGGAACGATGCGTATTCTCGAGGCCATCGATTACGGGGCCGCAGCGCGCGATCCCAAAGTGATCCTCGGTTATTCCGATCTCACGGCGCTGTTGAACGCGATAACGCAGAAGAGCGGAATCGTCACGTTTCATGGTCCGGTTGCCGCACTCTCGCAGTTCACCGAAAACGAACTGCGTTGGTTGCGCGATGCGGTCATGGAGGGCGGCTCGCTAAGCGCCCTGCAATCGCCGGACGCACAAACGCTGTGCGGCGGCATGGCGAGCGGAAGACTTGCCGGCGGCAACCTCTCGCTCGTAGCGGCGCTCGCCGGCACGGGCCATGCAATAGACACCAACGGGGCACTACTCGTCATCGAAGAGGTGGACGAGTCGCCGTACCGCATCGACCGGATGCTCACGCAGCTGCGTTTGAGCGGCGCTCTGCAAAAAGCCGCCGGAATTATCGCCGGCGGCTGGACAAATTGCGACGTGGACGACGAGCACGGCTACGCCGGCATGCGCCTTGTCGACGTCTTGCGCGACCGTTTATCGGATCTCGGCGTGCCGGTTGTGATGAACTTCCCGATCGGTCACATCGGCGAACAATGGACCCTTCCGCTCGGCGCACACGCAACGCTCGACGCAGATGCGCGCATGTTAGCGATCGCCGGCGGCTAATGCCGCTCCAAAACCTCTACGCGGTCTTCGATTCGCAGCAAGCGCCGATCGATCGAGTCCAGGCGTTGACTGTGATACTCGAGCGTGCGCCCGTGGTTTTCCAG
>JAICWY010000154.1 GCA_025934645.1 Vulcanimicrobiia bacterium | reverse complement strand
TTCAGCAACGTGCGCAGCGCGAATTCCCCGAAGGAATCGGCGAACTGGTCGCATGTGTTGACGTCGGATCTGTTTGAGGTGTCGGGTGCACAAACGACCGCGGGAAATCATAGCGAAGACCTTACGGACGATCGCGGCATCCGCCCGTCATCCTTTTGCGAGCCGTTTCCATGCGCAGTAATGCACGGATACTCCGTGTATGCAGATATTGCGCGCAGCCGCACGGATCCGGAAGTCGTGCCGTTCTTCTGCCAATTGATGCAATCGATGTCGGGGAAGGCCGTGCTCTTCAACGAGTTCGGCAATCCGACATGCCCGCCCGGCACCGTCTCGCCCTACGATCGGCAACCGCTCCCGGGCGATCCGCCGCCGGATAAGAAAGATCTTCCGCCCAACGCCTCGCCGTATGCATGTTTGACCGAAACGGAGATGGCGCAGTACTGCTACGCGGTGCTGGACCGGTTGCAGCAGCGCGGTGCGCTCGGCGCGTTCTGGTGGAATTGGGCCGACTACGTGCCGGAACTGGCGAAGATTCCGCCGTTCGACCAAGCGAAGCACGAGCTGACCTTCGGCATGATTCGCGCGGACGGAAGCCTGAAGCCCGTGGCGGAGACGCTGCAGCGTTTTGTAAGTGAAGGGCGCGAGGTCGTGCCGCCGCCGCCGCCGATCGTGCATGAAGACGAGTGGTACGCGAACATGAACAAGGCATACCACAAGCACGCGTACGAACAGTATCTCTCGAGTTATGGAAGCGTACGCACCTAACAGAAAAACAGCCGTCATTACGGGCGCCAGTTCCGGCATAGGCCGCGAAGTCGCGCTGCAAGCGGCTCGTAAAGGCTATGCGATTATCGCCGTCGCGCGGCGCAGAGACCGGTTGGACGATCTTTGCGCCGAGATTCAGCGTTTTGGCGGCGCGTGCGTACCCGTAACGCTGGACGTCACGCAGAGCGGCGCGGCGGAGCGCATCGTCGAGGCGGCTCGTGTACGCTTCGGCCGCATCGACGTGCTCTTCAACGGCGCGGGCTACGCGAGCGCGGGCGCATTGCTCGAGCAGAGCGATACGCTGCTGGACCAGCAGTGGAACTTGCACGTCGGCGCGCCATTGCGCTTGACGCGCGCCGCGCTGCCGCTGCTGCGCGAGAGCAAGGGACAGGTGTTGTTCGTCGGTTCGGGTTTAGCACGCACGCCGGCGCCGTACTACGGGACGTACTGCGCCGCCAAAGCCGCCGTACGTGCGACCGCAACACAACTGCGGCGCGAGCTGCGCGGGAGCGGCATTGCGGTGACGTACGTCGATCCCGGAGCCGTAGTCAGCGAATTCGCAGAAGTTTCGGGATTGCGCGCGTACGCCGGGCGAGCGCCTGTCGAGCGCGTTGCAACCGCGATCGTGCGCGGATTCGAGAAACGGCCCGCGACGCTGAACGCTGTTCCGCTGCATGCGCTCTCCGCGGCGATGGGCGATCTGTTTCCCCAACTCGCCGATGCGCTGGTGTTCGCTAACGTGAAACCGCCGGCGAAAACCGCGGGCGCACCGGTGCCCCAACCGCAACCGCAACCCGCGCCTTCTCCGCAACCCGAAGTAGCGCTTGAAGCGCAATCGGATTTCGATCGCGCGCTCGAACCGGTGGCCCGTCGTATGGAACGCGTCAAACTTCCGCCCGCGTTCTTGGCGCAGCTGCTGCGTCCCGGAGACGACGTGCAGCTTTCGGATGCGGCGATGCGCTGGGCCGGCATGCCGAATAAAAACGAACGCGCCGCACTGGCTGAGGCGCTCGACGCGCTTACCGCCGGCGGTTTTTTAGAACGCACGGGAGATGAATCTTGGCGAGTCGTACGCTCGGCGCAATAATCTGCGCGCTTTTCGCACTTGCATTTGCCGCGCCGGCAAGCGCCGCACAACAGCGGCAAACCGGCGCCTTCGCGCTCTACCACGGCACACCCAAACTGGTCTCGGACGTTTCGCTGGTCGGCAGCAACGAGCTCGACATCG
>JAICWY010000019.1 GCA_025934645.1 Vulcanimicrobiia bacterium | reverse complement strand
TTCAAGCGCGTGAACGACACCTATGGCCATGCCGCAGGCGATGAACTGCTCGAAGCCATCGGCACGCGCCTGAGCCATCACGTCCGCGCCGGCGACACGGTGGCGCGCATGAGCGGCGATGAGTTTGTCGTCGTGCTGGACGGCCTGATGTCGCGCGACGATGCGGTCACCTCGGCGCGCAAACTGCTGCGCAGTTTCGAAGTCCCGTTCCATCTTACGGGCGTGCACGATTGCCGGGTCGGCGCGAGCATCGGTGTGGCGATCTACCCTGAAATACCCGTCTCCGCGCGCTCGCTCATCGACATCGCCGACCGCGAAATGTACGTGGTCAAGCGCAACGGCGGGCGCGGTATCAAAGTTGCGGCGGCGCAGGAAAGCGCGGCACGCGCAGACGAGAAGTCTGCGTGCGCGACCTCTTCCGCGGCCCGCTCAGCCTTACGTATCGTGGCGAACGCCTAGCGTTTTATCTGACGCTGCTCTTCGCGCTGCCGGCCGCGGCGGCGATCGGTTTCGTGATCCACGAAGAAGTCGGCATCTCGCAAGTCGCGCTGTTCCTGGTCATCGCAATGGTGTACGTTACGCTCGCGCGCGGGCGGCTGGTCGGAACCAGCGTGCGCATTCACGAATCGCAATATCCGCAAGTTTTCGCAATCGTCAAACGCTGCGCGGCCGCTATGGGCATGCCGTGCCCGCTCGTTTTCGTGCGCGAAGACTACCACACGCCGGTGCTCGCCGTCGGTTTCGGCGAGCCGTATTCGCTGGTGATCTCCAGCATTTGGATCGAGCACTTCAAAGAAGACGAGCTTACGTTCATGATCGGGCGCGAGCTTGGTCACATCGCGGCGGATCACACGCGCTTGACCTCACTTCTGAGCGTGAACGGTAACGAGAACGTCATCGTCTCGCTCGTCTTCGGCGCGTGGCTGCGGAAAATGGAACTGACGTGCGACCGGATCGGCCTGCTGTGCTGCGGATCGCTCGACGCTGCAATGCGCGCTATAGCAATTGCCTCGTTCGGGCATTTCGGACGAAAAATCGACCACGTCATGTTCGCGGAGCAGTCACGCGAGATGGCGGCCGATTCCGTGTTCAAGATCGGCGAATGGATCGGCTCGGTGCCGTACGCGACGACGCGCGTGGACCAGATGCGCTCGTTCATGCGATCGAATCTCTACGCGCTGCACGAAGAGCGTTTCGTGCAGCAAAGCGCCGCCGAGCCGCCCAGCTTGCCGCAATACACCGAGGTCGAAGTAACGAAGAAAGACTGTTCGGGCTGGTGGCGCCGTTTCGGCGCGGCAATGCTTGACGTGTTCGTGGTTACCGCTATCGTGCAGACGCTTTTTCTGGGCGCGCGCCACGCCGAAAATGCGGAAGCCCCGGCTCCGCCGCCAATTCATACGAAAGCCGGCGCGAAGATCGACGAGCCGGTCACATGGGGACCCATCACGGTCAAACCCGGAACCGGCATGCTGATCGGCGGCGTGCAGATAGCGCCCTCGCAAATCGCCGCGGCGGCGTCCTGGCCTGCGGTGCCCATATGGCTCGGTATTTATTCGATGCTGCTCGTCGCGCTCGTCGGACAGACGCCGGGTATGCTCGTCGCGGGGCTGCGCGTCGTGCGCCCGGATTTTCGAGGGCCCTCGTTCGGGCAATGCGTGTGGCGCTATGTCCTCGCGATGCTGCTGTGGCCGCTCATCGTCGCGCTCAGCCCGTTCTCGCCAATTTGCCTGCACGACAAATGGTCGTATACCCGCGTGATTAAAACCGAACGCGTCCTCGCGCGCGCGACGCTTCCGGCCTAGGCGCTATCGCGCGATCTGCGTACCCAGCGCGTTGCTGACGCGATTGAGGTAATTCACGAGGCCAATCGCGCACAATATTTCGGCAATTTCGCCCTCATCGAAATGCTGCTCCAGCTGCGCGCGTACCGCCGGCGGTAAAGCGCGCGGTTCGCGCGTGAGCGCGACTGCTGCGGCAAGTGCGGCACGCTGCGCCGGTTCGAAACGTTCGCTGCGGCCGTAGTCCCACAGGGCATTGAGCGTTTCGGCATCGACGCCTAATTCGGCGGCGCGGCGGCGGTATTCCACAATCGAGGGGCGGCAATCGTTGATCGCCGAGACCATCGCGGCGCACAGCGCTTTGGTCGACTCGGCGACGCTCCCGCCCCGCATAACCGCGCCCACATGGTCGTGCGCGGTGCGCGCGATCTCGGGACGCACCTGCAGCGCGTCCATCACGGCGTCGCGGGGCATGCCTTACGCCGGCCCTTGAATGTACGGACGGAAGCGCGCGTCGTGGCGCACCGGATCCATGCGCGGATCGATCGCGAGCATCGCGTTGTATTTATCGCGGTTCGCATCTCGCAAGATGCGCAGCGCGTCGCCGCGCCGGCCGAGCGCGATGAGCGCCGTTGCAAGATCGTCCGGATTCACGCGCCGGCGCGCCACTCCGGCACGCGCGATGCGCAATTCGCGCTCTGCATCCGAATAGCGGTGAGAAGCGGCGTACGCATGAGCCAAGAAGACGGCGGAATCCACTTTGCACGACGAGCACATCTGCGCGTATTGCTCGTAGGCAAGAATGGCTTGCTTGTAATTGCCCGCACCTTCGTACGCCAACCCCAGCGTCACATACGCGTCGGAACGCTGCGGCGAGAGATCGATGGTCTGGCGCGCGTAGTCGATGGCGTCAGAGTAACGGCGCGCCATATACGCGGCTTCTCCGAGCCACGCCGTTGCTGCAACGGATTCCGGATCGAGATCCGTCGCTTTGCGCAGTTCCGCGAGTGCCTCTTCGCCTTTCCCTTGGCGCAGCAGGGACATGCCGTACCACTGGTGCGCCGGCGCGTACCGCGAATCGAGCGTAATGGCACGCCGGAATTCCGCTTGCCCCGCGAGCACCTGCATGTTGTCGATATCGGCAAGCCCCATCGCCGAATGCGCTTCGGCCGATTGCGGATCGATCGCGAGCGCGCGTTTCGCATACGCGAGCGCTCGCGCGAATGCCGGGCGCCTGCCGAAGGGGCCAAAGCCGTAATCGCCGTCGATCGCGTACGCGAGCGCAACGCCCGCGTACCCGCGCGCGTCGCGCGGATCCGATTCCACGACTTGCTGGAAATAGCGCAGACTCTTCTGCACGCTTTCTTCCGTGCGCTGATTCCAGTAGAACGTGCCCATGGCGTACAAGCGCGCGCCGTCAGGTGAGAGCCCTTTCTCGGCAACGCCATCGTTGTGCGATCCCGCAAACGCTACGAGACTCAAACCGCCTGCTAGGAGCAAAATCACCGCAGCGATCGCCGCCGCAGCAAACCCAAAGCGGAAGCGCGGACGCCGCAGCGGCATGACTGCCGGTTCAGACGGCTGTTTGATCGCGGGTTCGGATACGTGGGTCTGTTCGTAGGTCTCGACGGTGACGGGTTCGGTAAAGCGGTAGCCTCGCCGCGGCACTGTTTCGATCGCGTTGCGATCCCAATGCGCGCGCAGCGCTTTGCGGATTACGTAGATATTTTGCGCGAGATTCGCTTCCTCAACGAAGCCTTCGGGCCACACGCGGTCGAGCAACTCGGTTTTTCCGAGCACTTCGCCGGGATGCTCGACGAGCGCGAGCACCGTCTCCACGACTTTTGGCCCAAGCGCCAGCGGTTCGTCGCCGACGGAGAGCAACAGACGGTCGCGGTCGAGCCGGAACGGCCCGAAACGATAGATTCTCATGACTACTGGCCCCACGTGCCCCATCAAAAGCTTTTTGATGCAATTCTCAAGATTCTCGAAACCGCCTTGCCGCTAGAGTGGTAGTACCGATGATGCGTAAGACTGCCTACATAGCCATGCTGGCGTTTCTGCTAGCCGCCGCCCCCTTTGGAGCAAACGGGACCGCCCGGGCCGCCGTGACCATGGACGACGCGATTCCCGCGGTCGCGGCCTCCCCAGCGCCTTCCCCGAGCGGGCCGGTGCCCTCGCCTGCCTGGGCGCCGGGCGCCATGCCCGTACCCGGAGGCTTCTTTGACCTCACCACGCGCGGCAAGGCGCCGATGGCCACGTCGGTGTGGATGCTGTACGACGCCCGCAATCTCTACGTCGCGTTCAAGTGCGAGCAGCGTGGGACGCCCATCGCGGCGGGTCAGACGACGAACGACGTAGGCTTCGGCCTGGACGACTTTGTGGGCGTGGGCGTGGACACGAGTGGGGTGGGAACGGACGCGTATTACTTCGAGACGACCCCGCGCGGCGTGCGATACGAGCAGGCCAACGAGAACAGCCGCTACCGGCCGGCGTGGCAGGCAACGGCTTCGGTCAACGGTTCGGAGTGGACAGCGGTACTGATTATCCCGCTCAACGTCATGCGCATTCATGCCGGCTCGCCGCAGAGCTGGCGCATCAACTTCGTGCGCAATGTCGCGAACAAAGCCGAGCATTACACCTGGGCGTACAACGGCGTCATGCAAGACGGCTCGATCGGGAACGGCTGGCCGAACTTCTTCGATACGCGGTACTGGGCGTCGTGGAGCGGCATCCGCGTCTCCGGCGACATGCTGCGCGCGGCGCGCCCCAAACCTCGCGCGGAGATTTACGGCCTGGAGAGCGTGGGGTCGGATCGGAAAATGTTCCAGCAAGCCAACGGATTGTTCGCGCCGCAGAACGTGCGCGTTGCCGGCGTGGACCTCACGTATCCCATCACGCCGACGATCAATTTCGTCGGCACGCTCAACCCGGATTATTCGAACGTCGAGATCGATCAGCAGACGATCGCGCCGCAAGAGTTCCGCCGCAGCCTGCAAGAGTACCGGCCGTTCTTCTCGCAAGGCGCGAGCTTTATCAATGCCGACGCAGCCGCGATCAACAACAACGTCGTATTCTATTCGCCCGGCGTCGGCCCGTTCGATCGCGGCGCGAAAGTGGAAGGTACGTTCGGAAAGCAATCGTTCGGCGTGCTGAACTTCAGCGGCTTCGACAACCTGAGCGGCAACGAGTTCCATGACACGGCATACGGATACAAGCACGCGCTGCAGAACCGCACGTTCTTGTATTGGGCCGACGGCGTGGTCGCGCACCACGGCTTGGCGGGCGATGACACGACGAACGAGTTCGGCATCGCGGGACGCAATTTAAAGACCGGCTTTGTGTGGGCGCTCGACAACGCGTCCGAGCACGGCTCCTGGCTGCAAAACTTTTTGTCCGGCGGGACGGCGCACAATTCGAACGGCTTTGTGGACGTGCACAAGCAGAACTACGAATGGAATCTTGCGTACGAAGATATTTCGCCGTACTACAATCCGATCGACGGCTTCACCGCCAACTCGGACATCCGCGGACCGTCGCTCTTCACGTGGGGCGCCGGCGCGACGCCGTACATCAAGAATTACCAAATGTTTTTGAATGCGGACCGCTTTACCGATCGTTCCGGTGCCGTGCACCAAGCGGACTTCGGGCTATCGCTCAACGCAACGTTCAAAAACGGCTTCTCGATCAACGGCCTTGGTCCGGGCATCGGGGAGTTACGCAGCTATGCGCTCACCGATCCGGCAGCGCTCGGCACGACATGCGGCGATCCCGCGCTGCCGCGCTCGTACTTTACCGGTTATCCCACGTATTTTTGCGGGCGCACCGACACGTTCAATTTTATGCAGTTGCCCTTCGGTTACGGCGATGGTACGCCCACCCCCGTGGATGCGGCCGTGCTCTTCGGCCGGTTCGGGTACGGCATGCTGGGCGATGGTGATAATGGCCCAGACTACGTGCACTTGTACACGCTCTCCACCTCGCGTCCCATCGGACGCTTTCTTTCACTGGGGCTGGAGTACGACGGCACGTTCGAGCGCGGAATCGCAAGCGGTATGTTCGACTCGCAGTGGCTGCGGCGCGTTTCGATCGGCGCACAGCTCGGGCATGATGAAAACCTTACCTTGTCGCTGCGCGCAATTAATGGCAACGGCGGCTTCGCGCTGCCCGGAACCGACGTTGCAGCCGCATATCACCGGCGTTTTCGTAACGGCGATGAGATTTTCATGAATTTCGGCACGCCGGCCGCGCCGCGCACGCTAAACCGCTTTATCGTAAAGTACCTGTTCCGCTTCGGCGGCGAGGCGGGAACGTGATTCATATGACAAGATCGGACACGAAATCGTGACGAACCGTCACACGTTTACACTGTGATGCGTTGTGTTTCCGGTAGCTGAAACAAAAGTTGTATCCGCGGTGTATTAGCGGTTGTAAAGTACGGGATGGAACGAGGGTCGTTCCTCGCTAACAACAAAGGACTACAACTGTGAAAGCCGCTGCGAAGCCGCAAGCGAAAAGCCAGCCGCAAAACGCCGAAGCCCGCCCCACGATTACGCTCGAACGCGTGATCGCGAGCGGCCCCGACACCGCCTCGTTCGGCGGATGGGGCCCGAAGGTCGCCGGATTCGGTCAAATTTTGAAAAGCTGGAATTAAAGCAACCTTAAAGTTTCATCCGCATGCAAGGCATGTGCGATGAAAAATGGGTAACGTCGCTCCACCGGCACTACCCATTCGACTCCATACCTCGTAGAGTGCAGCAAGGACGGGTTGGCGATGTCTCCACCATCGCCAACCCAATTTTTTTAACTCAGGTAAGGTTCGCGCGGCGTAACCGGTTCGAGAATGCGGTTCATCTCCGCGAAGATCGCCGGATCGATATGCAAACTTCCGGCTTTCGCGTTGTCGTCGACGTGCGAAGCTTTCGTTGCTCCGACGATGACGCTCGTTACCGCGCGTTCGCGCAGACACCATGCCAGGGCTAACTGCGCGAGCGTGCAGTCCGCTTGCTGCGCGAGCGGCTGCAACTGCTGCACCGCATCGAGCACCGGCTGCGTGAAGTAGTCCTCCATCATGTCGGCGTTTGCGCCGGCCGCGCGCGTTCCCGCGGGCGGATTCTTCGCGTCGGTGTACTTGCCGGTCAGAATGCCCATCGCCAGCGGCGACCAGACGACGTTGCCGATACCATACTGCTCGCACGCGGGCAGCACGCGCTCTTCGATGCGCCGCCAGAGCGCGCTGTATTGCGGCTGATTGCTGATCGGCACGGCCCATCCGCGGGCGCGGCAAAGCGCCACGGCGGCGGCGATCTGATCGGCGTTCCATTCCGAGACGCCCCAATACAGAATCTTGCCGGCGCGCACCAGGTCATTCATCATCTCGCACGTTTCTTCGAGCGGCGTCGTGACGTCGAAGCGGTGACACTGATAGAGATCGATGTAATCGACTTGCAAGCGGCGCAGCGAGTGGTGCAGCTGATCGTGAATGTGCTTGCGCGAGAGGCCGCGCTCGTTCACGGTGTCGCCCATCGGAAAGTAGACTTTCGTGGCCAGCACGAGCGCGTCGCGGTTCAACTCTTTGAGAATCGGCCCGAGCACTTCTTCAGCGCCGCCGCGCGCGTACACGTTCGCGGTATCGATAAAATTGATGCCGTGTTCCCACGCACGCAGCACGCAGTCGCGCGCGGTTTGCGCGCCGATGTTGCCGCCGTACGTCAGCCACGAGCCTAAGCCGACGACGGAAAGTTTGAGACCGGAATGACCGAGATGACGGTAATGCATTCGGCTAGGGTGCTGCGCTAAGGAATCAGCACCTCCAGCGCGTGCGGCAGAATCTCGAATGTTGCCGGCGTCATTCCCGCAGGCTCGCCATCCGCGGCAACGTGGTGCGGATGATGGGTGTGCACGGTGAAACGCGACGAGCGCCTGGTGCGTAAACCGTCGCCGGAACGGGGGTCGCGCGCGATCGCCTTGCGAGCGAGCGAGAACGCTTGCCACCACGTGCGCACTTCGATGCTATAAAGATCCAGCCAGCCATCGTCGATCGACGCATCCGTTCGCTCGATCACGCCGCCGAAGCGTGCGCTGTTCGCGACCGTGATCTGCACGGTGCGCACGCGCTCGCGCGTGCCGTCGTAGGCGATGTCGGCGAAAAACGGCCGGGCTGCGCGCAGCGACTCCAGAGTCGTCGCGATCACGCCGAGCGCGCCGAAACGCTGCTTGACTTCCGGCGTTTGCTTTCGCGCAATGCGCGTGGACAGACCGATGCTCGCCTCGTTCACGAAGTACGTGCCGTTCACGCGGCCGACGTCGATGCGGCGCGTGTTTCCACGCAAAATCGAGCGGCACGCGTCTTCAATGCCCGCCGGGACGCCGAGCGTTTTCGCGAGATCGTTGAACGTCCCGAGGGGCACGATGCCGAGCGGAACCTTCCGTTCTATGGCGAGCGGCGCCGTCCCAATCACGGTTCCATCGCCCCCCGCCGCGATGACGGCGTTTACATCGCCGGCCCCCGGATCGCGAACGCAGTCGATGCCGACCTCTTCGAGTGTCCGGCAAACCAAATCTCCGTCGCGCACGCCGCGGCGCGACTTTTCATTGAGGACGAGCAAGGCACGCATAGGCGAGTGTGCGATACCGCTACGGTTGAGCGTTTCCTCCGCGGGAAAACACAGCGGTAGCAAACCGCAACGCGAAGCAACGATACGTTCGCTAAGGAGCGCCGATGGAAATTCTGATTTTTGACGTGAATGAAACGCTGCTGGATGTCAGGGCGCTGGATAAAGGCTTCGAAGAAACGTTCGGCGATACCGGCGCGCGTCAGGAATGGTTCCAGTTGCTGTTGCAGCGGGCATTCACGGCAACACTTACAGACGCGTACCGCGACTTTAGCGCGCTGGCCAAGTCCGCGCTGGGCATGCTCGCCGCCAAGCGCGGAATCTCGCTCGATGATAAAAAAGCGCAACAACTGCTCGAACCGATGAAAAGCTTGCCCCCGCACCCCGAGGTGGCGGATGCGCTTCGGATGTTATCGGACGCGGGTTTTACCCTGACGGCTTTGACGCAATCACCCTTGGCGACGCTCGAGGCGCAAATGAGCAACGCCGGGCTGAAAAACTATTTTAAACGACTGTTCTCGGTGGATTCAGTCCGGCGTTACAAGCCGGATCCGGCGCCGTACCGCATGGTCGCAGAGCAAATGGGCTGCGATATTTCGAACACGCGCCTCGTCGCCGCGCACGCATGGGACGTCGAAGGCGCGATGCGCGCCGGCTGCCAGGCCTGCTTCGTCGCAAGAGCGGGCCAAGTTCTGGATCCGAACCTGCCGGCGCCCAGCATCGTTGGCGCCGATCTGGCAGAGATCGCGATTGAGATTCTCGGCTGCGCGGGCGCGATCAAGGCCTAACGAAGAAGCGGGCCTAGCCGAAGAAATACTCCATATCCGAGGATCCGGTCGGATACGCAAACAGCGTTTCGGCGAGACGGCGCCCCGGCAAGCCCTGCCGTATCGCTAAAGCGATCACGTTGATCTGCTCCTCGGCATGCGGACCGAAGATCGTCGCGCCGAGGATGCGGCCGGATTGCTTCTCCAAAACCACTTTATAGAACCCGCTCTTCGCGGCAAGATGGCGCGTCGAATACCAGTCCGACATGTCGCCGGCGCGCACTTCTACATCGACGTGCTCTTCGTTGGCTTGCGCTTCCGTAAGCCCGGTTTGTCCCAGCGGCGGAATCGTGTACACCATGCTGGCCAGACCGGTGAAGTCGGTTTTCTTACCCGCGGCCGTCAGCACGTTCGACGCGACCATTTCGCCTTCGTAACCTGCAACCGGCGTGAGCGGCAAACCGCCTCCGTCCGCGCAGTCCCCCGCCGCATACACATTCGGATTGCTCACGCTCTGCAAACGTTCGTTGACTTTAACGCCTTTTTTCGTTCGTTCTATACCGGCGGCTTCCAAATTGAGGTGATCCAGATCGGGAATACGCCCGGCGGCGAGCACGCCGTTCTCCGCTTCGAAGACTTTTGTGCCACTGTCGGTTTGCGCGTAGAGCGCGATGCCTTTTCCGGTATGTTCGACGCGCTCTACGCGGGTATTCAGTTGAACGTCGATGCCGGCATTGCGTGTAGTTTCGCATAGTTGCTCGACGGCGTCCGGGTCGAATCCGTGCAACGGCTTGTCGTTGTCGTTGATCATGGTCACGCGCGCACCGGCACGCGAGGCCACGTGCGCCAACTCGAACGCAATGTAACCACCGCCCACGAAGATCAACGTTTGCGGCATGCGCTCCAACTCGAGAAACGTTTCACTCGTGAGCAGCGTATCGTCACCGCTCGCGACGTGGAGCTCGGTGGCGCCCGTCGCGATAACGATATGTTTTGCGCGCACGGTGTCACCGTCGACCGCGAGCGCCTGCGGACCGGTGAAACGGGCTTGTCCGCGAATAGCCGCGATGCCGGCATCCTCGTACGTTTTCACGCGCTTTTCCGGCACCGGATCGGTGAACGTGCGTTTGAACTGCATCAGATTCGCCCAATTCAGCTGCGGGGCGCGATCGAAAATGCCGCGATCGGCATACGCTGCAGCCGCGTCAAGCGCGCGTGCTGCGGCGACGAGGACTTTCTTGGGGTCGCACCCGCGCAAGGCGCAGGTTCCTCCGAACGGCCGCTCGTCAATGACCGCAACGCTGAGGCCGGCTTTGCGCAAGGCCATCGCGGCGCTGGTACCTGCACTACCGCTGCCGATAACGGCAACGTCGAAGTCTCGTTCCATATACCGCTCTTACCGCAATGAGCTTGCCGTCCCATTGAAGCAAAAAACCGCTCCCGGAATCCGGAGCGGCTTGCTAAGTCGAGAAATTTGCCCAGAAAGGGACTCGAACCCCCACGGCCTTGCGGCCACTGATACCTGAAACCAGCGCGTCTACCAATTCCGCCATCTGGGCTGGAACCGACCGGAGCCGATTCGCGGAACGGCACTCCGGCCCTGCTTGTGAAACCGGCGGAACCATAAAGGGTTCAAAGAGGCACCATGTCTGGTTCCTTACGCTTCGTCTCCGATGAGACGGCGGCGCCGCTGGATGCCTATTCTCAGGCCGTTACGCACGCCGCAGAGACCGTGAGCCCGTCCGTCGTCGCCATCGAGGTCCAGAAGGGCCGGCACGGCGGCAACGGGTCCGGCTTCATCTTCACGCCCGACGGTTTCGTGCTCACGAACAGCCACGTGGTGAGCGGCGCAGATCGCGTCTCCGTGTCCATGCTGGACGGCCGTGAAGTGCCCGCCACGCTGGTCGGCGAGGACCGGCACAGCGACATCGCGGTGCTGCGCATCGACGCCGGCGGCCTTGTGCCGGCGCGGCTCGGCGATTCCGCGCGCCTGCGGCCCGGACAGCTCGTCATCGCCGTCGGGAACCCGTACGGCCTGCAGTATACCGTCACCGCCGGAGTCGTGAGCGCGCTCGGCCGCAGTTTGCGTGCGCAATCCGGCCGGCTCATCGACAACGTCATCCAAACCGACGCGGCTCTCAACCCGGGCAACTCAGGCGGCCCGCTGGTCACGGCAGACGGTGCGGTGGCCGGCGTGAACACCGCGGTGTTCCCGGGGCAGGGGATCTGCTTTGCGATTGCCATGAACACGGCCAAGTTCGTCGCAGGGCTGCTTATCCGCGACGGGCGCGTGCGCCGCGGCTACCTCGGCGTCGCGGGCGCCGTGACGACGAAGGGCGTGCTGATCGTCGCAGTGGAGCCCGGCAGCCCGGCGGAGACGGCGGGCGTGCGCGAAGGCGACCTTTTGCGGGCATTCGAAGAGCAGCCAGTGCGGGATATGGACGACCTGCACCGCTGCTTGACGCTTGTGGATCTGCGCCGCAGTTACAAGCTCACGCTTCTCCGTAACGGCGAGCCGGTCACGACGCTGGTTCTTCCGATCGAGGATAGATGATTCGCCGACTCGCTCCGATTCTGGGAATCACGTTCATCGACATACTCGGATTCAGTTTGCTGATTCCGCTGTTGCCGTATTACGTGATGCACTTCAAGCAGCCCGCGATCGTCGTCGGCGTATTATTCTCGCTCTTTTCGTTCTGCCAACTCGTCACCGGACCGCTCTGGGGAAATCTCTCCGATCGCATCGGACGCAAAGGCGTGCTGATGATCAGCCAAGTCGGATCGACGATCGGCTGGGCCATGCTCGGATGGGCGCCGACGATTATGTGGGTCTTCATCGCACGGTTTTTGGAAGGCTGTTCCGGCGGCAATATCGGCGTGACGCAAGCGTACGTCGCGGATCTCGTCCAGCCAAAAGAACGCGCGCGAGCCTTCGGGTACATCGGCGCAACGTTTGCCGCCGGTATGGCGTGCGGCCCGGCAATCGGGGCAGGTCTGGCAATCTATGGATTCTCGGTGCCGCTTTATACGGCGGCGGCGTTGCAATTTATCACGCTGCTCGTGACGTATTTCGTGCTGCCTGAGTCGCGCGGAAAAGCCGAAGGAACCGCGGTGGGACTTACGGAGATCTTCCGCACATTCGGCGATCGCAAGCTTTCGCCCAAACTTTGGCAGAAATTGGCGCTCTCACTCGCGCTGTACGGCTGGTTCGGCGTCATGGCGCTCTACTTCGCAAAGCAGCTGCACTTCGGATTGCGCGAGACGTATTTCTTCATGATCTACATTTCGGTTCTGAACGTGCTGATGAACGCGCTCATATTGGGACGCGTCTCGGATCGCATCGGCAACCGCGCGACCTCGACGCTGGGCATCGGCGCGCTGGTCTGCGCGTTCGCTTACGTTCCGTTTGTGGGATCGGTTTGGCAGCTCGCGATCATGTCGCTGTTCTTCAGCGCGGGCATGGCGTTCGGCAATACCGGCCTCACCGCGCTGATCAGCGAAGGCGCCGAAGACTCCGTGCAAGGCACGGTACTGAGCGTGACGTCCTCGCTGGATTCGTTTTCCGGCATCGTGTCGCCGCCGGCGTCTACCGCGCTCCTGGGCGTGTACGGTTCGGCATACTCTGCGGCATCGTCGCTCTTCTTTGCGGCGATCGCACTCGTCATGGGGATACAAAACGGAAAGCGCGATGCCGTAAGCACCGCGCCCTCCACCGAGACTGCCGCTTCTTAAGCGCTTTTCTTTTTGCGCTTTGCCCCGCCGGAAGGCGAAGCGCGATGCGCCGCGCGCTTGGGCGCCGCCGCGGTGCGGCCCTCGCGCTGCTTTTTGCTCTCTTCCAAACTTTGCTGCAGCACGTCCATGAGATTGACGACTTTCGCGCGGGCGGGCGCCTTTTTCGGACGCGGCACCTCTTTGCCGGCCGCGCGCGCCTCGATCATCGCCATCAGTTCCTCGTGATACGTGTTCGTGAACTTTTCCGGCTCGAACTCGTCGACGCTCATGGAATCGATGAGCATCTTTGCCATCTTCATTTCGGGTTCGGGAAGTTTCACGTCGGCCGGCAGATCCAGCGTCGATTGCCCGACGATCTCGTCGGCCCAGTGCATCAGCTCGAGCACCAGCGCATCGCCGTCGGGTTTAACGGCCGCAATCGTTTCTTTCGTGCGAATGACGACGCGCGCGATCGCGACTTTGTTGGCGCGCGCAAGCGCTTCGCGCAGCAGCGCGTACGCATGGCGGCCTTGCTTTGTGGGCTCCAAGTAGTACGGCTTGTCGAAGAACATTGGGTTGATCTTCTCGAGCTCGACGAACTCCATGATGTCGACGCTCTGCGTCGCTTCCGGATTAACTTTTTTGAAGTCTTCGTCGGTGAGAATGACGTACTCGCCTTTCTCGTACTCGTAGCCTTTGACGATCTCGTCCCAGGGCACGGGCTTGTCTTCGACCGAGCAAAGCCGCTCGTATTTGATGCGCCCCTCGTCTTTGGCGTGCAGCATATTGAACGACACGTCGTTCGTGCGCACTGCCGTGAGAAGTTTTACGGGGATCGTCACCAGCCCGAAGTTAATCGACCCCGACCATATCGCGTGAGCCATGATATGTATTATACCCTACGCGGTCCAGGCGCGTTGCGCTTTACGGAGCGCAGGCTCGAGCGCGGCGGGCGCCCACGACTTCTTGCCCCACAAATCGCCCGTGCTTTTTAGGCGCTTCACGGCATTTTTTAGGTTCCATTGCCCGATGACCGCTTCCGGCGAAGCGCGCTTTTTGCCGAGCGCTTCGACCTCGGACCAGTCGAGCGGCATCGAGACGGGCGCGCCGTCCCGCGCGCGCACGGCGTAGGGCGGCACGACCGTTTTACCGCGTCCGACTTGGACCCAGTCCAGGTACACCGCGGTCGAGGGACGGCGCGAAATGGTGCGCTCCAACGTCGTCAGGCCGGGCAGCTGAGCGCCGACGTGCCGCGCGGTAACCTCGGCGAACTGCCGGACCGTATCGTAGCTATACTTCGGTTTGAGCGGAATGACGACGTGCAAGCCGGAGCCGCCGGACGTCTTCACGAGCGACGGCAAACCGATTTCCGCCAGCGCGTCGCGGAACGCGAGCGCGACCGTGACCAGCGTCTTCATCGTCGTCTTCTCGCACGTGTCGAGATCGAAGAGCGCGTAATCGGGAACGTCCGTCGTCGGCACATGTGAATACCAGACGTGCAGAACGATCGATGCCAGATTCGCACACCACGCGAGCGTCGCTTCGTCGTTGCAGAGCATGTACGAGATTTTGCGCGAACTCTCGTCCGCCGAAAGCGCAATCGTCGGAACCCATTCGGGCTTGAAGCGCGGCGCCTGTTTTTCGAAGAACGCCTGGTGGTCGATGCCGTCGGGCCAGCGCTGCAGCGTGAGGGGCCGGTTCTCGAGATGCGGAAGTATCCACTGCGCGACGCTGCGGTAATACGCGATCAGATCGCCTTTGGTGTAGCCGTCGCGCGGCCATAACACTTTGTCGAGATTCGAGAGCGTGAGTTTGCGTCCGCCGATCGTGACTTCGCTCTTGGCGGCCGCCACTACGCGACCTCGTCGGCGTCGATCGCGCGCTCGCGCACGCAGCTCTTCGGATCTTTGTCGACCCGCAAGCCCAGAAACGCGGGCTGGCGCAAATACCCGTCACGCGTCCACTCGGTGAAACGGATCTCGGCGACCAGTTTCGGATCGACCCAATGCGGCGTCGTGTTCGCCTCTACTTTGTTGGCGAACGGTGTCGTCTTGCGCTCGATTTTTTTCAGGTCGGCGGTCATCGACGCCAGCGTTTTCGTATTGAAGCCCGTTCCGGCGTGGCCGACGTACCGCAGCTTGCCTTTTTCGTAAACACCCAGCAGCAGCGATCCGAAGCCTTTTCGGCTGCCTCGCGGCTCGGTGTAACCACCGATTACGAATTCTTGCATCAGCTGCGCTTTTATTTTCACCCAGTCGCGCGTGCGCCGTTCGCTGTAGAGCGACTCGCGGCGTTTGCCGATGATGCCTTCCAACTCGCGCTCCTGCGCCTGTTTAAACAGCGCGCGGCCCTTGCCCACGACGTGCTTCGAATAGAGCACGAGTTCGTCGTCTGCAATCGCGCGCTGCAGCAGTTCCTTGCGCTCCTCGAGCGGCGTCTTGCGCAGATCTTTGCCGTCGGCGTACAGCAGATCGAATGCCGCATAGGTCAGCGCCGGCGTTTTGCGCGGCGAGCGCCCTTTGCTCATCGCTTCTTGCAGCCGTTGGAACGACGACCGGCCCTCATCGTCTAAAATGACGATCTCGCCGTCCGCCACGACGGGCAGCGTTTTCCACGCGCCGGCAAGGCCTTGCAGATCCGGAAATTTTTTGAGCAGGTCGAGCCCGTTGCGTGAAACGAGTGAAATACCGCCCTTCTCATCGACCGTGCAGATCGCGCGGTACCCGTCCCATTTGATCTCGAAGAGCCATTCGTCGTCGTCGAACGGTTCGTCGACCAGCGTCGCCAGCATCGGCGAGGCGATTTCCGGAAGTTTATCGCGCTTCGCCCGCGCCGCCGGCTTTTTTTCCGCTGCACCCGACGCACGGCGGTTGGATTGCCAATGCCGCGCTTTCGGATCGCCGGCGTACGACTCGACGGTACGCCCGGTCTTGACGGATTTATTGTCTTTTTCAATGTCGTACTTCGGATTCTCGTATTCGTCGTGATCCTTGAGCAGCAGCCACGGATCGCCGCTCTCCCCGCCGCGGCCTTTGATTCGCACGAGCGTGAAGAGTCCGTGCATCTTCTTGCCGTGCATGACGAACTTGATCTTGCCTTTGCCGATCTCCGCGGACGGATCGCTTCCTTCGAAGAGCTCGTACGTGCCCTCGTCCCACACGATCACTTCACCAGCGCCGTAATTCCCCTTCGGAATGATGCCTTCGAAGGTACGGTAATCCATGGGGTGATCTTCCACGTGCATCGCCAAGCGTCGCTCGCCCGGCGTAAACGACGGACCTTTCGGAATGGCCCACGATTTGAGCACGCCGTCGGCTTCTAAGCGGAAGTCGTAATGCAGCCGCGTCGCGCGATGCTTTTGAATGACGAAGCGCAGCTTTGCAGTGCGCTTCGAGCGGGTGCCGCGCGGCTCCGGCGTTTCGCCGAAGTCGCGCATGCGTTGGTACCGCCGGAGCGAGCCCGGCTCCTTAGAACCGGTGCCTGCCCCTTTGCTCCGGTTCAGAGGCGTGCGCCCCTACCCGTCAGCAGATTCACGATCACGAGAATGACCGCGATAACCAAAAGTATCCAGATCCAGCTCGCCAGATGGAATCCGATCCAGCCGATAAGCCAAAGGATCACTAAGATGACGATGATCGTCCAGAGCAAGCCGCCCATTAAGGATTGCCTCCATTATTGCTCGTTGTCGAGTGGGTGGTGCTAGTGCTACCGGTGGAGTTCGTCGTGCTTGTCGACGAAATAGACCACGGGTGCCATACGAATACAGCGACCAGAATAGCGATAAGGACGATGACCACAATGCCAATCGCAGCGGCCCCGCCGCCACTGCTACCACCGTCGTTCACTACAACCGGACCGTCAGCCATACAGGTTCTTGCTCCTTTCTGTTGCAGTGGCCACTTATACCCACCCTTGGCAAGCGCGTACACACTCGGGACGTGAAACAGTGATTTCGAGCCTCGCCGGCTTGGTTCTCAGCCTTTTTGTGGCCACTTTCGCCGCCTTCAAAAGCCGCCGTGCGGCTACTAACTATTACGCGGCAAACGTGTACGGTATGACGCCGCATTCCCACCGGGTGTATGCCGCCGTTAGCGCCGTTTTTGCGGGATTGTTTGCGTACTCGCTCGCGGCGCCGTGGGTTCCCGCCGTACCGTTGCTTGCAGTGTTCGTGCTGATTTTCATCTTCTATTTCTCGTCCTTCGCGCGCGGATTCAGCGACGAAGAATAGAAGGCTCCGGCATGAGCGCGCAAACGGAGCATTTTCATTTCTCGCCGCGGCCGAACCGCGCGCACGAAATCGCTTGGCAACCCTGGGGTGACGAAGCGTTCGAGCGCGCGCAGCGCGACGGCAAACCGGTGCTGCTCGCAATTTCGGCGGTGTGGTGCCATTGGTGCCACGTCATGGACGAAACGAGTTACTCGGATCCTGCGGTAATCGACGCAATCAACGAGCGCTTCGTGCCGGTTCGCGTGGACAATGACCGGCGTCCCGATATTAACGCGCGCTACAACCAGGGCGGTTGGCCGACGACGGCGTTTCTCACACCGGATGGCGCGCTTCTGGCCGGGGGAACGTATATTCCGCCGGAGCAAATGCGCTCCGCGCTGGATCAAATCGAGCAATTCTACCGTACTAACCGCGCGCAGATCGAGCAGCGGGCCGTCGAACTGCGCTCGCAACGCCGCAGTTACGAGCCGTCGGCACCGGCGGAACTGCGCGAGACGATGCTCGCGCGTATCGTGGAAGAGATTTCGGAAACCTACGATCCGGAATACGGCGGATTCGGCAATGCGCCGAAATTTCCGATGACGGATGCGTTGGATTTTTTGCTGCAAGAGTATCTCGTTACGCGCGAACAGCGGCTCTACGACATGGTCGCCGAGTCTATGCTGGCGATGGCTACGGGCGGCATGTACGATCACGCCGAGGGCGGATTCTTCCGGTACTCGACGACGCGCGATTGGAGCATTCCGCATTTCGAGAAGATGACCGAAGACCATGCGGGTCTCTTGCGCGTGCTCGCATCGCTGGTGCGCACGACGCGTAACGATCGCTTCCGCTCGACACTGTTCTCGGCATTATCGTACATCCGCACCACGCTGCGCGACCCGCAAACGCACTTCTTCGCCGGCAGTCAAGATGCGGACGAAGAATACTACGCGTTGCCGCTCGAGGAGCGCCGCTCGCGGAAGACGCCGTACGTCGACCGAACGTCGTATTCCAATTGGACGGCCGCGATGGCGGGCACATTCGTCCTGGCGGGGCACGCCCTCGACGACGATCGCATCGTTTCCGAAGGTGAAGCGACACTCGACGCGCTGCACGAGCGCATGAGCGCGGACGACGGCTTGCTCTATCATTTCATCGAACCCGGCGGCGCGCCGCAGATCCGGGGCCTTCTTACCGATCAAGCGGCATATCTGCGGGCTTTGCTCGACGCGCACGAATTCGGCGGCGATCCGCGCTTTTTAGAACGTGCGCGCGCCTTGCTCGAGCCGTTGCAGCGCTCTTTCGCCGCGGAGGACGGCGGCTTTTACGATCATGCCGGCATGCAGGGATCGCTCGGAAATCTGGATATTCCCGACCGGCCTTTGCCCGACAACGCCTCTCTTGCGGAGTCGTTCTTACGTTTAGCCGCTTTGGATGAAGAGCCGCGCTACCGTGAGGTTGCCGAAAAAACGCTCGTGCTGTACGCGAAGACCTACGGACGTGCCGGAACGTTCGCCTCGCCGTACGGGCGCGCGTTGCGGCGCTATCTAGCCGCACCCGCCAGCGTCGTGCTCGTCGGAGACGTAAAGCAAACAGAAGAGCTGCGTGAAGGCGCGCACCAACTGCCGCAAGCGCTGCTGACGGTACGCACGATCGATCCCGGTGATGCCCGCGCACTTCAACCGCGCGGCTTCGATCCGCTGCTCGCGCCGGCGGCCTACGTTTGTGCCGGAACCGCGTGCGCCGCACCCGCACGTACGGTAGCGGAGCTGCGCGACTCCTACGAATCGCTGTTCGTGCGTTAGTTGCCCGGGCGCACGGCCGCGTTCCAATACCACACGCCGTACAAGCTCGCGATGCACGAGTAAACGATGAGCGCTTTCGCCCACACCGCAACGCGATCGCGCGAAGCGAGCGCCATCAGCACGAACAGAAATGGAATGAAGTCGAGTGCATGGCGCATGCCGTACTGCGCGAAGCCGTTTACGTAATACAAAAAGTTCGGAGCGGCGGTGAGGAGCACGGCGGCCCACATCGCCGCAACCAGCGGCACGGGCTTGCGCGCGCACAGCGCGTAGATCAGCGCGGGGCTCGTCCACGTCAACGCAACGCCCGAGTACGACGGCCGGACCCACGGCCAGGCTGCGGCAAAATCCGGCCACTGCACGAAGAACGACTGCAACTCGTAGGTGAGATACTGCAAGCGGAACGGCGAGCCGGCCGGCATTCCGGCCTGATCTTGGTGATACCACGTGGTGTAGCCGATATCCGAAGCGACACCCCAGCGCGCATAATTGTATGCGATCCACGCGGCCGCACCGCACGCCAGAACGCCGGCAAACCCGCCGATGGTGCGCAGCTGCGATTTCCAATCGGGCGCAGCGAGCATAGCGACGTACACCGGAATCGCGAGGACCATCGTGAAGCGCGAACCTGCCGCGCAGACGGCCCATAGCGCGACGAGCCAGCCGCGCCTGTTGCCGAGCAGTTCCGCAAGCGCCAGCAGCGTAAAGCACGCTGCGCTGACATGCGCGATAAACCACACGTCGCCCAGCATCGCGCACCAAAGATAATCGGTGCCTGCCAGCAAGAACGCGCAGAGCCACGCGTTGTTCGTTTCGGAGATTCCGGTGCGTTCGCCGATGCGCCACGCCGCGCCGATACCTATACCGGCAAGAATGCACGCCAGCAATGTTTGATTCGCGGCGAGGCCCGCGAAGAGAACGTACGGCAGCAAAAGCAGCGCCGGAACCGGCGCTTCGATGACATAGTGCTGTCCGTTGTACGCGAGCGCGTCGATGTACGCGCCGGGCCAGGCGATCCAAGCGTGACCGTGCAGAAATGCATCGGCCAGAAGGACGTAATTGTTGTACGGCGTCGAGCGGAAATGCGAGGCGAGCAGCGTGACGGCGAATGCTACTGCGCCGGCAATTAGCGCGTTACGCGATAAATGTCCACGCCTGTCGACGAAATTTTCTCTATCCGGTAGCCCGGCACGCTGCCGAAGAGCTTCCCGATCACGTACACCGGCCGGTGCTTCAGCCACGCCGGCACCCGCTCCGCGTTTTCGCTTAGCCACGACGACACCACGATGCGATCGCCGAGGCGGTGTTCGACGTACGCGCCATAGGCAAGCGGCGTGGCGTAGAGCCACGGAGCGATGAGAACGGCATCGCGCGGCGTTTTCTCGGCGGCCGCATCGATTACCGCTTGCGCGCCGCTGTCGGCGCGTTGGCCGAAGGTGCTCGCGTTGATGCCGAACAGCGCCCCGGCCAGCCCGAAAACGACTGCCGTCGTAGCGAGGCGCAACGGCGGCAGCGCGCGCACGATCTCCGATGCGCCGTATCCGCCGAGCGCCGCAAAGACGGCGAACGGGATCAAATTATAGCGCTGCGGATCCGTTTCGATGGAGTATGCGATGGCAAAAGCGCTCGGCACGGCAAACGCCAGAAACAGCGCGGCGCTAAGCCATCCGTCCCCGCGCCGCGCCAGCGCGAACAGGCCGCCCAGCGCAAGCAGCAAACCGAGCGGCGTGAGCTCCTGCACCATGAGTTCACCCCACGCGTCTCCGCCGGAAAGATACGTTTGCGGATCCAGCATGTCGGCAAACGTCCCGCCGGCTTTGAACTCCTGACCGCTCACTTCTTTGCGGAAACCGCCGGGCGATGCGGGATGATCGTTGTCCCAGAACGATTCGCCGGGCGGCAAACCCAGTTGGCGGGTCGGATCCAGTTTCGCAGCCGTCACCACGGCACTGCGCACGGGCAGATAGGCGTACCACGCCACGCCGAAAAGCAATGCAACGAGCGCAAGAGCGAACGCGCGCAGCGTGACGCGCCTTAAGCGCACGACGAAGAGCACGAGCACGGCCGGAAGCAGCAGCGCAACGATCGGATGCGTCGCGATTCCCAAGCCCCACGCGAGCGCGCCGCCGATGAGCGCGCGCGGCTCGCCGCGGCGATACCAGCGCAGCGCGCAGTACACGGTCAATACGCCGAAGAGCGCGGCGAGTGCGTGCACCTCCGCGCGCGTGCCGCGCGTCCAAGCCACGTCGCCGAACGCAAATATCAGCGCTGATGCGGCCGCAATCCACGGATCGCCGCCGAGTTCGCGCACGATGCGCGAGACCAGCCACGCAACGCCGCTCATCGCGAGTGCAGAGAAGAGCGCGATGCGCCACGACACGGCGCCTATCGCGAAAACGTGCGCGAAAATCCCCGCGAGGAGTGTGAAAGCCGGGAACCCGGTCGGGTGCATGATGCCGAAGATCCACGGCACGGTTTGCGCCTCGCCGGTATCCCAGTAGCCGACGGCGCCGCGCAGCGAGATCGCGTAGACCAGCAGCGGAACCAGCCACGCTGCCCACGCGAGCGCCGCGTTTAAAACGTCGGCAGAACCGGTGCGGGAAGCGGCTTGGGTGCTTGGAACGTCGATTTCGGCAGACTCGCTGGGAATTGGTAGCCGTTGAACGCGATGCGTTCGCGCGCGGGTTTTCCGTTCACCGTTGCTTCGATCGCCACGCTTGCCGGAACCCAATATTTACCCGAGCGCGTAAACCCGATCGTGCCTTTGCCTTTCGCCGACGCGGCCGTCGTGCGGAATTGTATCTGGACCGGCAGAAACGATCGCCCGTCGATCGTCAGGCTCTGCACGAGGAAGGCGCCCGGCGCGCCGAGCGGCATCGCACGGTACTGATAGTTCCAGCTATTTCCGTTCTTTACGGCGCGCTGGAACAGGAACGCGTATTGCGTAAGCCGCGGCGCGAGGTTCTCGATCGTGTAGCGGTTGCGGTAACGCGCGATGCGCGTGAGTTTTTGCTTGAGGGATTGCCCGTCGACCGTAAGCGTTTCGTCGCGCACCAAATCGCCGCTGCGATAGATGCGGTGCGTTTGCTCGATGTCGTGCGGACCAGCTTGCGAAAGGCTGTAGGAGAACACGAGCACCTTGGGCGGTTCGATCGCGAGCAGTTTTGCCGCATAGCGATCGAGCACCACTTGCGAATCGAGCGGCGCGCTCGCGAGCGCCAGAACCGCCGCAAGCGCGGCGATCACGACGCGAGCACGGCTTCGCGAATTGCGCGCACCGCGTCTTCGGCGCCTTCGGCTTTCTTGCCGCCGCCCTGCGCCTGCGCGGGTTGGCCGCCGCCGCGTCCGTCGACGAGCGGCGCTGCAAGTTTGACCAGATTGCCCGCGTGCACGCCGGCCTTCACCATATCGTCGCTCGCGCTTACCAGAATGCTGACCGACCCGTCGTCTACGCCCGCAAGCGCGATAACGCCGCTGCGCAGCCGCTGCCGGATCGCGCTGCTCAGATGCCGCAGCGCCTCGCCGTTGGCTTCCGGAATAACGGCGCCGACGAACGTTTTTTCGCCGGCGCGCTCCGCGCGCTCGACGTACGTTTGCGCATCGCTCGAGGCGAGGCGCGCCTTTAGGTCGCCCACCGCGTTCTGCAAATCTTTGACGTCGCGCTGCAGGCGCCCAATACGCTCACCTAATTCCTCAGGCGTCGTCGCAAGGGACGCGGAAAGATCCGCGACGAGCGTTTGCTGATTCTGCGTATACTCTTCGGCCGCGCGCGACACGCACGACTCGATGCGGCGGATGCCGCTGCCGATCGAGAATTCGCTCAAAATCAAAAACAAGCCCAACTCGCCGGTGGAATGCGCGTGGGTGCCGCCGCAAAACTCCACCGAAGGACCCGCGGTCACGACGCGCACGCGATCGCCGTACTTCTCGCCGAACATCGAAACGGCGCCGCTCGCGCGCGCTTCCTCGATGGGCAGCACGCGGGTTTCCAGCGGCGTGTCGTCGCGGATCATCTCGTTTACCCGCCGCACGATGTCGCGCTTTTGATCCGGCGTGAGCGCGCCCGAAGGCGAGCGAAAATCGAATCGCATACGATCGATGCCGACCCACGATCCGGCCTGCGCGACTTCATCACCGAGCACGTCTTTGAGGGCGCGCTGCAGCAAATGCGCCGAGGTGTGATGGCGGCGGATCTCACGGCGCCAATCCGGCGAGACCTGCGCGTGCACGATATCGCCGGCACGCAACGTTCCGCGCAGAAGCTTCCCGGCGTGCACGATCGCTTCGCCTTGGTACTGCGTATCCGACACTTCGAATTGCGCGCCGTCGTACGTGAGCACGCCGCGATCGCCGATTTGTCCGCCCTTCTCGGCATAGAACGACGTGCGATCCAGAATGATCTGCGCTTCGTCGCCCTCGTTCAGCGTTTGCGTCAGCTCGTTGTCCTTGAGCATCGCGACGATGCTGCCGTTCGCTTCCAGACCATCGTAGCCCAAGAATTCGCTCTTGGTCGCGGGTAATTCGGCAAGCGTTACCACCGCGCGTTTCGAGGCCGCATCGCGGCGCGCGCGATCGCGCTGTTCGTTCATCGCCGTCTCGAAGCCGGCATGGTCGACCGCCACGCCGCGCTCCGCGGCGATCTCGCGCGTGAGTTCTACCGGGAAACCGTACGTGTCGTGCAGCACGAACGCGTCTTGTCCGCTCAGCGCGCCGCCCTTCGGGGTTTGGGCTAGCAGATCGTCGAGCATGTTCATGCCACGTTCCAACGTGCGATCGAAAGTTTGTTCTTCCGTGCGCAGCGCGTTCTGAATGCGGCTGATATTCGCGCGCAATTCGGGATAACCCGACTCGAGCGATTTCACTACCGCCGGCACGAGCCCGGTCAAAAAGCCGTTGGGATAGCCCAGCAGACGGCCATTGCGAATCGCGCGCCGGATGAGGAAGCGCAGCACATATCCGCGATCCGTGTTGCCGGGATACACGCCGTCGTTGATCAGAAACGTAACCGCACGCGCGTGATCCGCAATGATGTTGCGGCGCTCGAGCTGATCTTTGTCGTTCAGCGAGGTTTGGCCGGGTTTGGGTTGCGCGTCGATGAGATCGGTGAAGAGATCCGTCTCGTACATCGAGACTTTGCCGTTCACGACCGCGAGCATCCGCTCCAAGCCTGCGCCCGTGTCGATCTGCTTGCGCGGCAGCTCTTCCAATTTGCCGTCGGCGCCGCGATTGTATTGCTGGAACACGACGTTCCAAATCTCGACCCAGCGGTTGCCTTTGTTCGGGCCGTCGTCATCGGGACCCAGCGCGTTTTGCGGCCCGGAATCGTAGAAGATCTCGGTGCACGGTCCGCACGGACCGGTGGGGCCCATCGTCCAGAAGTTATCCTCGTCGAACCGCGTGATGCGTTCGCCGGGCACGCCAATCTCTTCGCGCCAAATGCGCTCCGCGTCGTCGTCGCCGGTATGCACCGTCACGGCAAGGCGCGACGGATCGACGCCGAGCCGGCCGGTCACGAAATCCCAAGCGTAGCGGATCGCCTCGGTCTTGTAATAGCCGCCGAAGCTGAAGTTGCCGAGCATCTCCAGGAACGTGCCGTGCCGTCCCGTGCGTCCGACGTTTTCGATGTCGCTCTTCGCCCCGGCCACGCGCAAACAGCGCTGCACCGTCACGACGTTTTGCGCCGGCGCCGGTTCGTCGCCCAAGAACGCGGGCACGAACTGCTCCATACCGGCAATGGTGAAGAGCGTCGTAGACATCGCGTCCGGAATCAGGCTCGCCGAAGGCACGTGTTTGTGCCCCCGCGACGTAAAAAACTCGACGAAGGCCGAGCGGAGTTCTTGGCTTCTCATGGGATGGGGCTTAGGTTGGCTTTTTACGGCTGTTTGTCATGCTCGCCTCGACAAGCTCGGCGGTGGTTCGACAGGCTCACCATGACCACGAAGTGTTGCGGCGCTCCCGTCATCTGTCATCCTGAGCCGCGCGTAGCCGTGTCGAAGGGCGGCCGAGTAAGACGAGGCCAGAGGCAGCCCTATTCTTGGAGGACGTGCCGGAGTTTTTCGAGCGCCTTCTGTTGCAGGCGCGATACGTGCATCTGCGAGACGTTGAGGCGCTTGGCGATCTCGGTCTGCGAGACGCTTTCGTAGAAGCGTAGGTACAGAATGACGCGCTCGCGGCCCGTCAGCACCTCGAAGGCGCGCTCGAGGTTCGCCTTATCCTCCAGCAGTGCCAAGCCCGCGTCGGTCGTGCCGATGTAGTCGGCCAGCGTCTGCGACTTCTTGTCACCCTCGCCGGAGAGTTCCGTATCGAGCGAGAGCAGGTTGTAGGCTTGCCCGAGCTCTTGCGCTTCCAAGATGTCTTCTTCGGAAGCGTTCAGGTGCTCGGCGAGCTCCGCGACCGTCGGGCTGCGGCCCATCTTCACGGAGAGCTTTTCAATGGCGCGGTTGACCGCGAGGTTGAGCTCTTGCAGACGGCGCGGCACTTTGACCGCCCAGCCCTTGTCCCGGAAATAGCGTTTGATCTCGCCGACGATCGTCGGCGTCGCGTAGGTGGTGAATTCGACGCCGCGCTCCAAATCGAACCGGTCGATCGCCTTGAGCAGCCCGACGGTGCCGACCTGAATCAGATCGTCCAGCGCCTCGCCGCGATTGGCAAACTTCACCGCTAGGTAACGCACCAAATTGAGATGCGCGACCACCAGTTCGCTGCGCAAACGTTCATACTCGGAACTGCCGGGATCTTTTTTCGCTTCGGCAAAGCGCGCGAAAGCTTCGCGCGTCTTCTGCCTATCCCAGCGCTCGTCATCCGCGTGTTGATGCACTACGCCGTTACTTTTTTCGTCATAACGAGATTGGTCCCGCGTTCCGGATGAACGTCGTACTCGACGGCGTCCATCAGCGATCGAATCAGAAATACGCCAAGTCCGCCGACACGCGGCTCGTCAACGCGGCGCGACTGAATTGCCTCCGGCCGCGTGCCTTGCCCGTAGTCGCGCACGCGGATCGTGAGCGCATCCGAATCGGTCTCGCAGGTAATCTCGATCTGATCGCTGCCGTGCGCGTGCTGTATGCAGTTGGTACACGCTTCGGCGACAGCGAGTTTCACGTCCTCGATATCTTCAATCGAAAAATTCAAACGGTTCGCAACCGCGGCGACGGCCAAGCGGGCGACGGCGACCCATTCCGCTTTGCTCGGAATGCGCAATTCCACGAGGCCGGCCGATCGATTGGGGTGGGCTATGGGCTGATTCACACGAGGGCCTTCATTGCGGCATCTTCATCATCGTAAATGCCGAAAATCTTCACCAGACCCGTGATGTCGAAAATCTTCTTGATCTGCGGATTGGTGCAGACCAGGTTGACCGTTCCGCCGTGCTCGCGCACGCGCTTGAGGCCGCCGATCAGCACGCCGAGGCCCGTCGAGTCGATGTACCGCACCTTTTCGAGGTTGATAACCAGGTTGTAGTGGCCCTTGTCGATGAGGTCGCCGATGGCGTCTTTCACCTTGGGTGAGGTATAGACGTCGATTTCGCCGTTGAGATCGACGACGTACGTGTCGCCCTGCGCCTCGCGAACGTTCACTTTAATGTCCACACTTGCTCCTAAGAATCCAAAGTTTGCGATTGACGCGACAACTCGTCGCGCAGTTGGGTTGCGGTGCTTTGCCCTTCATCGACAGCCGCGTTCACATTGCTGCGCGCGTTGTCGACGACGGATTTGCCCCGTTCGTAGAGATCCTGCGCGTTCGCGCGCAGATCGCCGGTTGCATCCATGGCAAAGTTGCCGGCTTCGCGCGCCTTGCCGACGATCAAATCGCGCGCTTCCTCTTGCATGATGACGTAGGCCAGCGCGGCGCCGGCGAGCACGCCAACGATGAATCCTGCGAAAAATCCGCCGCCGCTCTTGCCGGGTCCGTCGTCGTTCATGCGTTCTCCTCAGTACCTTTGCTGCCGTTCCCGCGGATCAACCGCCGGAGACCGGCGCTGATTCCGCCGATCGCGGCACCGGCGTTGACGATCGCCGGACTCACCGCTTCCTGCGCGAGCTTGGCCGTGTGCGCAAGCGAGGACGCTACCTGCTCGAGCGAGGCGACCACGCCCGAGAGGCGCGCGATGGTTTGGTCCGCCGTATCGGCGATTCCGCCGACGTGCGAGAGCGTCTGGCTCACTGGCTTGCCGAGTGCGCCGATCTGCTCGTCCACCACGTCGAGCGTGCCGTTCACCCGCCGCAACGTGCGCGCGAGCGACATCATAGCGATAAAGACGCCTAGCCCGATCAAAAAGACGCCGACTCCGACGCCGACATCGAGAAAGGGAGCCCAATCAAAGCCCGTACTCAAGATAACCTCCGTGCGGGTATGCCCCCAACGTGAACCAACTATTCCCCGTTACGCTTGGTTTATTACGCAGGAATACCCGAAATGGAACGCAAGTCCGCGACTGCTCGCTCGAGCACCTCCACAGTGCGGGCAATCTGGCCCTCATCCGTGCTCCGGCCAAGCGAAAAACGGATGACCCCGGTCAGCCACTCCTCGGGCAAGCCGAGCGCGGCGATCACGTGGCTGGGCTCGATCGCTCCCGCGGCGCACGCACTCCCCGCGGAGACCGCGATGCCGTCCATGTCCAACCGGATCAGCAGCTGCTCCGACGTCACCCCCCGAAAGCCTAGGTTCGAGATGTGGGGTGCTCGGGGTGCCCCGCCGCCGTTCACGCGCACGCCCGGAATGCGCGCGAGCACTGCCGATTCGAACGCATCGCGCAGGCCGCGGATTCGCGGCGCACGTTCGTCGCGCTCGCGGACCGCTAGTTGGAACGCGGCCGCCATGCCCGCAATTGCGGCAACATTTTCGGTGCCGGCGCGCCTTGAAGATTCCTGGCTCCCGCCCACGAGAATGGGATGAATCGGCGTGCCGTCGCGCACGAATAACGCCCCGGTGCCCTTGGGACCGTAGAACTTGTGCGCCGCAATCGAAAGCAGATCCACGCCGAGCTCGCGCACGTCGAGCGGCAGATAGGGCGCGGCCTGCACGGCATCCGTGTGAAAGAGCACGCCGCGTTCGCGCGCGATCGCAGCCAGTTCGGTAACCGGCTGCAGCGTGCCGGTTTCGTTGTTCGCGAACATGATGCTGGCAAGCGTCGTTCCGGGGGTGAGCGCCGCCGCGAACGCCTGCGGATCCACGCGGCCCTGCGCGTCGACCGCGAGCAGCGTCACCTCGAAGCCTTCGTCGCGCAGCGCATCCAAGGCATGCAGCACGGCATGATGCTCGATCGCCGAGGAGACGATGTGCCGGCCGCGCTCGCGCAGCGCCCGCGCGACGCCGAACAACGCCAGGTTATCGCCTTCCGATCCGCCGCCGGTAAACACGATCTCCTTCGGCTTTGCGCCTAAGCACTGTGCGACGCGCAGGCGCGCGTCGTCGAGTGTGAGCCGCGCGGCGCGGCCCTCCGCATGCACCGAGCTCGCGTTGTAGCCGGAGGTAAAATGCGGCAGCATCGCCTGGAGCGCTTCCTCGCGCACCGGCGTCGTCGCCGCATGGTCCAAATAAATCCGCTCCGTCACAGCACTTTCTCAGATGGCAGTTCTACTATACGCTCGTGCGAAGCTCCATTGCACACAACTCCGAGAAGTAGCAACGGGAAAAATGGCGGTCCGGGGAATCCGGACCGCCTACTTTTCCCGTTATGTTTGAAGGGCGAATCCGCGCTTCGCGCTCCCCGCCCCCCGCGCGGGACGCGCGGGGCCCCCGGCCTTCGGCCCATCCCCCTTGTTGCGTACCAGTAGTGATCACGATGTTGGGTTTTCGTCGTGCGGGCCTGGGGCGTAGTATTTGCGGGTGCTGAGGTTTTCCGGGAGGTTCGTTTGTTTGACGGCGTAGTCGTCGTGAGCGTAATGGTAATCTTTGCCGTAGCCGAGCTCTTTCATTAAGCCGGTTGGGGCATTGCGCAGATGCAGCGGCACCGGTTCGTTGCGCGTTTGTTCGACGTCGCGCATTGCGGCGCCGTATGCGCGGCCCACGCTGTTGCTCTTCGGTGCGCGCGCCAAATACAGCGTCGCATGCGCCAGCGGATAGAATCCTTCCGGCATGCCGACGAAGTGCACCGCTTGCTGCGCGGCCATCGCAACCGAGATGCCGCGCGAATCGGCGAGTCCGACGTCTTCCGATGCAAGAATCACCAAGCGTCTGGCGATGAAGAGCGGATCTTCGCCGCCGTCCAGCATGCGCGCGAGCCAATAGATCGCCGCGTCCGGATCGCCGGCTCGAATGCTTTTGATGAACGCGCTAATAACGTCGTAATGCTGGTCGCCGCCTTTATCGTAAGACACCGCGCGCCGCTGCATCGCATCCGCGACGACCTCTTTGGTGACGACGTGCGTGCCGTCCGCGTCTTCCGGCGCGGCGCTCACCGCAAATTCCAGCGTTCCGAGTGCGCTGCGCGCGTCGCCGTTCGATAACCCGACGAGCGCTTCGCGCGCATCAGGCTCCAAGCGCACGTTCACGTTGCCCAGGCCGCGATCCGTATCCGAAAGCGCGCGATCGACGATCGCTCCGATATCGTCATCGGTGAGCGACTTCAAAACGAAGACGCGCGAGCGCGAGAGCAAGGCGGAATTGACTTCGAACGACGGATTCTCCGTGGTCGCGCCGATGAGCGTCACCGTGCCGTTCTCCACCCAGGGCAACACCGCGTCTTGCTGCCCTTTGTTGAAGCGGTGAATCTCATCGATGAAGAGCACCGTGCGTTTGCCGAGCGCGCGCCGGTGCTGCGCCTCCGCGACGACTTTGCGCAGATCGGCGACGCCCGCGCTCACCGCCGATATCGCGGTGAAATGCGCGCCGGTCATGCGCGCGATGATCTCCGCGAGCGTCGTCTTTCCGGTGCCGGGCGGTCCCCATAAAATGAGCGAGGGAACGTTGTCTTTTTGAATCGCGCGGCGCAGCGCGTGGCCCTCACCCACGATATGCGTTTGTCCGACGAATTCATCGAGCGTACGCGGCCGCATGCGCGCCGCGAGCGGCGCCGCCGTGCCGGATCCGGATTCGAACAGCGACGGACCTGCGTCCATCATGGTTTCGTGCCGGGAAGTTTCAGCGGCTTGGGCGTCGCAAACGTTGGCGTGATGCCGGGGAACGTCATGAACACGTTCGTATCGGCCTCACCCGATCCGCTTTGCGTGTTATACGTCGCGCTCTCGCAGGTCAGCGTGCGATCGCCTTGGACCACGTGCACTTTGCCCGTGAGATCTAGCTGATGCGTCGCGTCGTTCAAATGCGCTTCCTGTGCGTCCGCCGACGTATCGCCTTGCTCGTAGTGCACGCTGCCGCGCGCGTCGTAGAGCCGCGCGGCATCGTCCAGCCGCAGCGTGTCGGCGGTGAGCGTGGCAGGCCCGTGCGATTGCCCGCTCTGCGCGCTCTTTAAGCCGAACGTGCCGCTCGCATCGTGCATGCTGACGTGCCCGGACAGGTTCGCCTGACGATGTTTGTAATTGCCGGTTGCGCGATCGGCGACGACGATCGAACCGTCGGCGCGCGTTAGCGTCACTTTGTGCGGCGCGGAAAATACGCCGCTGATCAGATTCGCGTTCAACTGATCCGTCTGAAGATTCCACTCGCCGATCTTCGCGCTGCTTGCCGGCTTTTGCGCCGGTGCGGCCGCGATCAGCGCAACCAGGAAGAGCATCGGGGCCGCGCGCTTCATTGCTGCAGCTGCACGTTCCCGTAGAGGTGCAGTTCGTGCGTCGCGCCGTTGATGACCGCGCGGTCCGCGCTGACTTGGCTGCCGCCTTGATTGAAGTGCACGTTTCCGGTCGCGGTATACGTCTTACTCACGCCGTCGATCTGCAGCGTATCGCACGTAAGCGTCGCCGGTTTGTTCGAGCCGCCCGTGCCGCTGAGCTTGGTCAGCACGCCGTTGTCGTCGTGCAGCACCACGCTGCCGGTCAGCGTCGCTTGTTTACGCACAAAGTTTCCGACGGCGCGGTCCGCGTGAATCGAACTGCCCGGACGCGTGAGCGTAATCGGCTGCGGCGCGGTAAAATCGCCCGTCTGATAATTTTGGATGTCGAGTTCGCCCGTGGACACGTGCCAGTCGGAGAGGCCGAAGCCGACCGCGGAATTGTCCGGACTTTTGGAAGGCGCGCCAAACGCGGCTTGCCCGGTAAAGAGCAGCGCGGCGAGGATGGCGGTGAGGATACGTCGGTTCATGGGCTCCTTCGGATCGGCGTCGGTTGGCCGCTCAGCGGGCCGAGCAGCTCGCTTAGCCGCTCGGTGGAGACAACCCCTTCGCGCAAGACGATGGGCCGGCTCCCCGTCATGTCGATGACCGTCGAGTCGCGCCGGTAGCGCGTCGGGCCGGCTTCCACCAGCAAATCCGCCGCGGGCAGGCGCTCCACGTCTCCGCCTCCATAATACGCCCCTTCGCCGCTAAGGTTTGCGCTGGTCGCTGCCAGCGGACCGCACCGCTCGAGAAGAGCGGCACATAGCGCGTCGTCGGGAACGCGGAAGCCGAGCGAGGGCAGACCCGAGGTCACCTCCTCTCCGATAAACGCAGGACGCGGGATAATTATCGTCACCGGGCCGGGCATCAGGCGGCGCGCCGCGCCGGTGACTTCGCGCCGGTCTTTGACGTACTCCAGGAACTCACCGAGCGTTGCGAGGTGCAGCGAGAGCGGTTTGTTCGCGGGCCGTTCCTTCGCGCCGTAAATGCGGGCGATGGCATCGGCGTTGTACGGATCGCAGCCGATGCCGTACACCGTATCCGTAGGAAAAATCACTGTCCCGCCGCCGTAAACGACGCTCGCCACTTCTTCCACCACGCGAGCATGCGCTTCCTTACGAGCGTCTATAACCTGTGGTACACGCATCTCGTAATGTGATACCCGTAAATGAAAAACGGCACCTGTCGGCGCCGTTTTGCAATGGTACTACGAAACTGCGAACTAGATGCGCACGCGCATGCCGGTGCCGAGCGCAACGCACGAGAGCGGATCGTCGGCGATGATCACCGGAATGCCGCAGACTTCCGCGAGCAGGCGATCCAGACCGCGCAGCAACGCACCGCCGCCCGTCAGAATCACGCCGCGGTCGATGATGTCGGCAGCGAGCTCCGGCGGCGTCTTCTCGAGCACCGCTTTTACCGCTTCGACGATCGAGCCGACGGGCTCCGCGAGCGCTTCGCGGATCTCTTCGCTCGTAATCTTCACGGTTTTCGGGAGACCGTTGATCAGATCGCGGCCGCGAATCTCCATCGCGAGCTCCGCTTCCAAACGGTACGCCGAGCCGATTTTAATTTTGATCTCTTCCGCGGTGCGCTCGCCGATCATCAAATTGTAGACACGGCGAATGTAGCGGATGATCGCTTCGTCGAGTTTATTGCCGGCAACGCGCAGCGACTGCGAAACGACGATGCCGCCGAGCGAAATCACCGCGACGTCCGTCGTGCCGCCGCCGATGTCGACGACCATGCTTCCCGACGGGCCGTCGATCGGCAGACCGGCGCCGATTGCGGCGGCCATCGGTTCTTCGATGATCTCCACGTGTTTTGCGCCCGCGAGTTTCGCAGCGTCTTTCACCGCGCGTTCTTCGACGCTGGTGATTTCGGCCGGAACGCAGATCACGACGTTCGGTTTGGGTTTGAAGAGCGATGAGAGCCACGAACGATCGCGCATGACTTTTTTGATGAAGTAACTGAGCATCGCTTCGGTCACTTCGAAATCGGCGATCACGCCGTCGCGCAGCGGGCGGATTGCCTGAATGTGCGCAGGCGTTTTGCCGAGCATCTGGCGCGCTTCCTCACCCACGGCGAGCGTCTTGCCGTTGTTCATGTCTTTCGCAACGACGGACGGCTCGCGCAGCACGATGCCTCTGCCTTTGACGTGCACGAGCACGTTCGCCGTGCCCAAATCGATCCCGATATCCAAATCCCGCTCCTGGCGCTAGAAAATAGGAAAAAGCCCTGCTAGTTAGTCTTCGGCAGTCCGTGCCCGCGTCGTAGGATACGCGCTCGTTTCGAAAACTCCGTTGGGTTCGGCCAATGGCGTGATGCCGCTTGCCCGCTGCACTTGGCCGCCGAGCGCGGAGAGCATTTCCTCGAGCCGCTCGTGCCCCCGGTCGATGTACTCCAGGCCGATAATCTCGGTCTCGCCTTGCGCCGCAAGGCCCGCCACGACCAGAGCCGCGCCGGCGCGGATGTCGGGCGCTTCCACGGGCGCGCCCGAAAGCGGCGAGCCGCCTTTGACTACCGCCGTGTTGCTTTCCATGGAGACGCGAACGTCGGCGCCCATGCGCGCCAGTTCGTTGACGTATGAAAAGCGCGCGTTGAAGATCGATTCTTCGATTACGCTCGTGCCCGGCGCCGTGCATAGGAACGAGATCATTTGCGGTTGCAGGTCGGTCGGAAAACCGGGATACGGGGCGGTGAGGATCTCCGTGCCGCCGGTGATGCGATCGGCTTGCACGCGGATCCAGTCGTCGCCCGAGGTGAGTTTCGCCCCGCACTCTTGCAGCTTCAGCGTGACGGCGTGCAGATGATCCGGAACGCAGTTTTTGACCGTTACGTCGCCGCGTGTCGCGGCGCCGGAGAGCAGCAGCGTGCCGGCGACGATGCGATCCGCAATAATCGTGTACTCGACGCCGTGCAATTCGCGCACGCCTTCTATCACGATCGTGTCCGAGCCGGCGCCTTTGATCGTCGCGCCCATCGCGATCAGGAAGTTTGCGAGATCGACGACTTCAGGCTCCATCGCGACGTTGCGAAGCGTCGTCGTGCCGTCGGCCAGCACCGACGCGAGCATCGCGTTCTTCGTCGCGCCGACGCTGGGCATGCGGAAACTTACGTCCGCGCCTTCCAGCCTACGTTTTTTCGAGGTCGCGATCAGATAGCCGTGCGCGTTTTTCACTTCGCATCCGAGCGCGATAAAGGCTTGTTCGTGCATGTCGGTCGCGCGCGTTCCGAGCACGCATCCGCCGGGAAGCGGAACCTCCGCGCGTCCGAACCGGCCGAGCAGTGGACCGACGATATCGAAGCTGGCATTGAGTTTTCGCACCAGCGTGTACGGCGCGCGGTGGGAAGCGACGTTGCTGGCGTCGATCGTTACGGTGCCGTTGCCTTCGTGGCGCAGACGCGCGCCCAGCGCTTCGAGCAGCGACCACATCACCGAAACGTCGGTGATGCGCGGCACGCGGTGCAGCGTAACTTTGCCTTTCGCCAAAAGCGAAGCGGCCATGATGGGCAACGCGGCGTTCTTCGCGCCTTGCGTGGGAACCGAACCCTCGAGCGGCGCGCCGCCGCGCACGCGGAGAGTTGTTTCCAGGCGATCCAAGGTGTTCATATCGTCGCTACTTTGTCACACGTAAGCACGCGCGCGTCGTAAGGACCGCCGCGCAGTTCCAATTGCATTTGCCCCGAGGGCGTCACCGACAAGAACAACTCACTCCACGCATTGTTTTCAATATCGAGTAACTCCGCGCGCCCGTTGCGCACCATACCTGCGAAGCGGTGCGTGTCGTCCGCGAGACGCACGCGACCGTCGGCATAAAAGGCGGCGTAGAGCATCGCTCCACGTTCGTCGCTCGCGCGATAGTAGCGCGTGTCGTCGCCGGCGGATTCTTTGATGAAATCGATGGGGGACTTTTTCTTGGCCTCGACTACGCTCGGCCCGTGGTTCGACCGCGCTTCGCTTGGCTCACCATGACTGATAAACATTTCATCCTGAGCCGCTACACTGCTGTCAGCATGAGCCGCTACACTGCTGTCAGCATGAGCCGCTACCCCGGTGTCATCCTGAGCTTGTCGAAGGACGGCCGAGCCCTGTCGAGGCCCGCTCCGCGCATATACAACGCGTGACAAAAAAGCGAGAACGCCCAGTTCCAGCCCAATGCCCGCCAAAACGATCCAACCTGGTGCACGCCGCACGAGTTGGCTGATTCGCCGGGCGTTTAGTGGTGTCCGGTCAGACGTAATTTGGCGTTTGCAAAATCGATGATCGCCTGTTCGCGCGCGGCGGCCATCGGATCGGCGGCGCTCTTGTGCCGCTCGGTCGCTTCACTCAGCTCGGCGCGGGTCGCGGCCACGTCGACGTCCTCGAACGCGAGCGCGTCGTCGACAAGCACGGTCACGCCGTCCGGCAACGCCTGCATGAAGCCGTCGCTCGTCGCCAGTTCGAGGCGGCGCGCCGCACCGTTCTCGACGATGTTCGCGCGGAGCACGCCGGGCCGAAGGGCGCTCAGAAACGGCGCGTGGTGGGCGAGGATGCCTTCCTCGCCCTCGGTGGTCACCGCGATCACCAGATCCGCGTCGCCTTCGAAGACGACCTTCGTGGGCGTGATGAGCTTGAACGGGATGGTCGCCGGCATGTTAGACCGCTGCGCCGAGACGTTCCGCGGCAGCCTTCACGTCGTCGATGCCGCCGGCGTAGAAGAACGCCTGCTCCGGCAGATGATCGACTTTGCCGTCGAGGATCTCTTTGAACGACGCGATGGTGTCCGTGAGTTTGACGTATTTGCCGGGCGCGCCCGTGAACTGCTCGGCAACGAAGAACGGCTGCGAGAACATGCGCTGCATGCGGCGCGCGCGACCGACGACGACTTTATCGTCTTCCGAGAGTTCTTCGACGCCGAGAATCGCGATGATGTCTTGCAGGTCTTTGTAGCGCTGCAGCGTTTCTTGCACGCCGCGCGCCACTTTGTAGTGCTCTTCGCCGATGATCTGCGGATCGAGAATGCGCGAGCTCGACGCGAGCGGATCGACGGCGGGATAGATGCCGAGTTCCGAAATCGGACGCGAAAGCGCCGTCGTCGCATCCAAATGCGCGAACGTCACGGCAACGGCCGGGTCGGTGTAGTCGTCGGCCGGCACGTACACGGCTTGCACCGACGTAATCGATCCCTTGTTCGTCGAGGTGATGCGCTCTTCGAGCGCGCCCATGTCCGTCGCAAGCGTCGGCTGATATCCGACGGCCGACGGCATGCGGCCCATCAGAGCCGAGACTTCCGAGCCCGCTTGCAGATAGCGGAAGATGTTGTCCATGAACAGCAGCACGTCGCTGCCGAGTTCATCGCGGAAGTATTCGGCCATGGTGACGCCGGTTTGCGCGATGCGGAAACGCACGCCCGGGGGCTCGTCCATCTGACCGAACACGAGCGTCGTGTTCGCAAGAACGCCCGACTCTTTCATTTCCAGCCACAGGTCGTTGCCTTCACGCGTGCGTTCGCCGAC
>JAICWY010000085.1 GCA_025934645.1 Vulcanimicrobiia bacterium | reverse complement strand
TTTTTGAGTAGCCGGCGCACCATGGTGCAGGGAAAACATGTAGGTTCATGTTCCGTGCCTGCTCAGACACACATGGGCGAGAACATCGGCACCACAGCTACGCATGTCGTGTTCGTGGAGCTTAAGTAATCGCGCGGGGCTACGGCGCCTTCGATGTGCGTGCCGGCATCATGGGAGCATGTCAGTAATTCGTAATTGCTCGCCGTCCGTCACAACGCTGGCTGCCCCGTTCAGGTCTGTCCGGTAAGTCTGTACGCCGAAACGCTGGAGTGTCGCAAGAGTTGAGCGCGCAGGATGGCCAAACATGTTGTGACGGCCGACGGAAATGATTGCGTACTTGGGATGTACCGCTGCGATGAACTCCGGGCTGCTGCTGTATGCACTACCATGATGACCTACCTTAAGTACCGTCGATGCGAGATCGAGCCGCTCATCTAAAAAGCGCTGTTCCGCAGCAACCCCGGCATCGCCGGTGAAGAGCATGCGAAAGTTCCTGTATTGCAAGATGAACGCGATCGAGTTGTCGTTGATGGTGTTGTTGCTTTCGATGAACGGGAGCGACGGGCCGATGAACGTCAGGGTTACGCCGTCATCCGTCCGCCACACCATGCCCGCTCGCGGGTACGCCAGAGGAATGCGTTCGGAGTGCGCCGTCTGCAAAGCATCGTTGTATGCATAGCCGCCGTAGCGCTGACCGCTGTCGGCGAATTCCGTAACCGCGAAATCGCGCAGCACCACCGGCGCGCCGCCTACGTGATCGCCGTGGGGGTGTGAAATGATGAGCGCATCGATCCGGCGCACGCCGCTCCGGCGCAGAAACGGGACGACGATGCGCTCGCCGACCTTTTCCGCCGTGGAGTCTGCGCCGGAGCCGCGCTCCAGACGACCCCCTGCATCTACCAAGATAGTATGATTGGCCGGCGTGCGGATGACGATCGCATCGGCTTGTCCTACATCCAGCACGGTGATGCGCAGGCGGCGATCCGGAAAGAGCGGCGGCGTGAGCAGCAACGCCGTCGCGATTGCGAGAAGCACAAGCGCCGGAGTGCGCCCCTCGCGCTTCCAAAGTGCAACGGCACCCATCGCAGCGGCATCGTAGATGGCGATCGCCCAAGCCGGGGGCGGCGTCATGGCGAGGGCGCTCCCCGGAAGTGACACGAGATTCTGCACGACCGCGACAATCCACGCGAGCAGCCACGCGTTTAAATCTGCAGCGCACTGTGCGAGCACCGGGAACGTCGCGAGCAGCAACTGTGCGCCCCCGAGGATCATCGTAAAGGCCACCACGGGAACGACGAGCAGATTCGCGGGGACCGCATACGGCGCGAACAGCAAGAAAATCGAGGCAGTGATGGGCCACGTTCCGATCTGCGTCGCTATTGTGAGCGAGAGCGCTTCGCGAAGCCGTTCCGGTACCTCGGTACTTTCCAAAGCATGCTCGACCAACGGCGCAATCAGCAAGATGGCTCCCACGCAGGAAAACGAGAGCGCGAACGATGCGCTCGTTACGTCCTGCGGCCTCGCAATTGCTATCGCGAGCAGTGCCAGCACGAACGCCGTGCGCGATCGCGGAGCCGATCCGCTTGCATGCGCGAGCAGTCCGATGGAGATCATCGAAGCGGCGCGCATCGACGGCAAGTGCATGCCGCTGAAAATCGCGTACGACCACACAGACGCGGCCGCGATACCGCAGGCGACAAGCCGCGGCGTCGTGCACAAGCGTAATAGCGCCAAAACGACCATCGCGACGACACCCAGGTGCAGGCCCGCAGTGACGAGCACGTGCACCGTGCCGGTTTCTTGAAATTCGGTGCGGAGCTCCGGCGGAAGCGCGGCGCGCTCGCCCCAAAGTTCGCCCGCCAGAATCGATGCGTACGGCTCCGCTAGCCGTAGGCGCAACTGCGCGAGCGCCCAGGCATGCCATTCCGCAATCTCGATGCGCAGGTTCAGCGGCGCAGGCGTGAGCGTTTCAAGAACGTGCGCGCCGCTTATGCGCGCATCGATGCCCCGTTCGGCTTGTATCTGCTGCTGATCCGGCTCGCCCGGATTGCGCGGTCCGTCGAATGTTTCGATCCGCCCGCGCACGACGATCTGCGTTCCGACAGGCGGGGGCGCATCGGGCCCGCTCGCGGCGAACGCCGTTCCCGCGCTATCCAAACACGTATAAGAAGAGCGCGAATCGTCGCTCTGACCGATGTCGAGCACCGTGCAGGCGACGCGTGCGGTGTGCCCGCGTACTTGGGGTGGTTGCTCGCCCGCCGCCCACCACACGCGCGCCGCGGCGACCAGGGCGAGAAGCACGAGCGCACGAAAGCGGCCTGGCTCGCGAAGCACCATACCCCGTGCATCTGCGACAAAGCCGCCGCGCGGCTAGAGTTCGGAAGGAGCAGCACCGTTGCGCATTTTGGTCACCGGCGGAGCCGGGTTCATCGGCTCGCACATCGTCGACGCGTATCTGGAGGCGGGGCACGAGGTTCTCGTGCTGGACTCGCTCTGGGAACACGGCGGCGGCCGGCGGCAGAACGTGCCGGAACGCGCGCTCTTCATGCACATGGACATCCGCGATCAGAACCTTTCGCGCGTATTCAACGACTTTAAGCCGGAGATCGTCAACCACCACGCCGCGCAACACAGCGTCGCCATTAGTTCGCGCGATCCGAAGTTCGACGCCGACGTGAACGTGATGGGATTGCTCAACGTGCTCGAGCATTCGGTGAAGGGCGGCGTCAAAAAATTCATCTTCGCGTCGAGCGGCGCTACGTTCGGCACGCCCGATCGACTGCCGATGGACGAGCGCACGCCGCAGAATCCCGAGTCGCCGTACGGCATTACCAAGATGGTGGCCGAGCATTATCTGCGCTTCTACAAATCTGAACATGGACTCGATTACACCGCGCTTCGTTACGGCAACGTGTACGGTCCGCGGCAAGATCCGAACGGTGAGGCGGGAGTCATCGCGATCTTCATCGCGAAATTTCTAGCGAAGCAAGGCGTTCGAATCGATTGGGACGGCGAGCAAACGCGCGATTACGTCTACGTGAAAGACGTCGCGCAAGCGAACGTGCTGGCGCTGAACCAGGGATCCGGCGGCCGGTACTGCATCGGCACAAACGTGCGCACGAGTGTAAATCAACTCTACCGCACGCTCTGTGAGATCGCGGGTTTTGAAGCGCCCGTCACGCAAGGCCCCAGACGCCCCGGCGACGCGCGCGATGCGCAGTTCGATCCGGCATTAGCGAAAGCGGAACTTGGCTGGGCCCCGCGCACGCCGCTGCGTGAAGGCATGCGCGAGACGTTCGACTGGTTTAGCCGGCAACCAAATTAAGCAGTTTGTCGGGCACGAAGATCCGTTTGCGGATCTCTTTGCCGTCGAGCTGTGCCTGCACCGCGCTTTGGTCCATTGCCAGCGCGAGTGCCTGCTCTTCGCTAATGCCCGGCGCGGTTTGCACGCGGGCGCGGATCTTGCCGTTCACTTGCACGACCAGCGTGATTTCGTCCACCGCGAGCGCGCGTTCGTCGGGCTGCAGGAAGCGCTCGAGGTGAATGGATCCGGAGTGACCCATGCGGTGCCAGAGTTCTTCGGCGATGTGCGGCGCGAACGGCGCGAGAATGAGCGGCAGTGCCGCAACGGCGTACGCGACGGCCGGCGAATCGGGTTTGCTTTGCTCCAATGGCGTAAGCGCGTTGACGAACTCGTCGAGCTTGGCGATCGTCGTATTGTAATGGAAGCGCCGCGATAGCGTTTCGTCTACGGCCGATTTAGCCGCGACGTGCACGGCGCGCAGAAGCGCGCGCTCTTCCGGCGTTTCCACTGCCGGCAACGACGCAAGATCGATACTCCGCGCGCGATCCGCAAACGGTTCGCATGCGCGCCACACGCGGTTCACGAAGCGCACGCGTCCGCTGATGCCCTCGTCGGTCCAATCGCTCGTGTCTTCGGGCGGCGTGACGTAGAGCAAGAATAAACGCATCGCATCGACGCCGTTCGTCTCGGCCGTTTGGTCGATGCCCACCACGTTGCCGCGCGATTTGCTCATCTTCTCGCCGTTGTAGAGCACCATGCCCTGGTGGAACAAGCGCGTGAACGGCTCGTCCCGGCCGCTCACCCAGCCGCGATCGTGAAAAAACTTGTAAAAAAAGCGCGAGTAGAGCAAGTGCAAGACCGCGTGTTCCGATCCGCCGATATATTGATCCACCGGCATCCAGTACGCCGCTTTTGCGGGGTCCCACGGCGCGCGATCGTTTTTCGGATCGAGATAGCGCAGATAATACCACGACGACTCGAAGAACGTGTCCATCGTGTCGCTTTCGCGCTTTGCGGCGCCGCCGCACTTCGGGCACGAGGCGTTTATGAACGCGGCATCGCGCGCGAGCGGAGAGCCTTCACCCGTGATCGGCACGTCGGCAGGCAGCACGACCGGAAGCTGGTCGTCGGGAACGGGCACTTCGCCGCACCGCTCGCAATAGATGATCGGAATCGGCGTTCCCCAATAGCGCTGCCGCGAGACGAGCCAATCGCGGAAACGGAAATTGACTTGCGCCTCGCCGATGCCCATCGAAGCCAAGCGCTCCGTGATCGCTTTGCGCGCGCGAGCGCTCGACATCCCGGTGAAATCGCCGCTGGCAATGAGGCGGCCTTCGCCGGTAAAGGCCTCCTGCAGCGGACCGGCGATCTCCACGCCGGGCTCCGCGATGACTTGCGCAACGGGCAAGCCGTGCTTGTGCGCAAAATCGAAATCGCGCTCGTCGTGCGCGGGCACACCCATGACGGCGCCGGTGCCGTATTCCGCGAGCACGTAGTTCGTCACCCAAACCGGCACGCGCTCGTTGGAGAGCGGGTTGACCGCGTATGCTCCCGTGAAGACGCCGCTCTTTTCCATCAGGCTCGTGCGCTCGAGTTCGGACTTGGAGCGCAGGCTTTCTGCAAACTCGCTTACCGCGTGCTGCTGGCGCTTCGTAACTATCTGCGCGACGATCGGGTGCTCCGGCGCGACGGCGAGATATGTGACGCCGTACGTCGTGTCAGGGCGCGTTGTGAAGACGTGAATGCGCTCGCCCGAGTTCTCGATGCCGAATGAGAATTGTACGCCTTCGCTGCGTCCGATCCAATTGCGCTGCATGGTGCGCGTGCGCTCCGGCCAGCCGTCGAGTTTCTCGAGGTCCGCGAGCAGTCTATCCCCGTATGCGGTGATCTTCAAGAACCATTGCGAAAGATTGCGCCGTTCCACCAGATGGTCGCAGCGCCAGCAGCGGCCGTCGATGACTTGCTCGTTCGCAAGGACGGTTTGATCGTTGGGACACCAGTTCACGGGCGCTTCGCGCTTATACGCCAAGCCCTGTTCGTACAAGCGCAAGAAGAGCCACTGATTCCAGCGGTAGTATTCCGGCGTGCACGTGGCGATCTCTCGCGTCCAATCGTAGCCTGTGCCCATTAGGCGAACTTGCCGCTGCATGTTCGCGATGTTCTCGCGCGTCCACACGTTCGGATCGGCGCCGCGCTGAATCGCCGCGTTTTCGGCGGGCAAGCCGAATGCATCCCAGCCCATCGGATGGATGACGTTGTGTCCCAGCATGCGCATCATGCGCGCGATCGCATCGCCGAGCGTGTAGTTCTTCGCATGGCCGACGTGCAGATCGCCCGAGGGATACGGAAGCATCTCCAGCACGTAGTATTTGGGGCGCGGGTCGCCGTCGTGCGCCGCGTAGACGCCCTCGGCTTCCCAACGTTCTTGCCACTTGCGCTCGACGGCGCGGAAATCGTAACTCTCGGCCATGGGACGGGTGTATTACATGGCTCGGGAGCGACATACCCCTTTCGGCCGCCGCGTTCGGCGTGATTGGCCGGACATGAACCGTTTGCTCGTCTTGGGCGGCGCCGGTGTCGCCGCGCTGCTGCTGTTGCACCGCCCGCCGGCGCCCGCCGCGGCGATCGCGGCGGCCACGGCAGCGCCGTCTCAGCATTTTCGCAAAGGACATCCCTCTGCAAACGCGGCGCCGCGCTGTATCGTCTATGTTGCCGGCGCAGTGCGGCGTCCCGGACTTTACACCGTCGCTTCCGATGCGCGCGCGAACGATGCGGTCATGCTCGCCGGCGGACTCACGCCGCAAGCCGACAGTGCTGCAATAAATTTGGCGCAGCACGTCGCTGATGGTGAGGAGATCCGCGTGCCCCGCATCGGCGAAACGCTCGCGCCTGCCACGCCGCGCAGCCATACTACAGCGCGGAAACGCCGTGTGCGGCCCTCGGCGCAGATCGATTTGAACGCTGCCGATGCGGCCGCGCTTGCATCGCTGCCGGGCATCGGCGACACGCTCGCGCAACGCATCGTAGAATACCGCACGGTGAACGGTCCGTTCGCCTCACTCGACGAACTCGCCGACGTGGGCGGTATGACGCAGCGGCGCATCGACGCCGTATCCGAGTATTTAACGGTACGTTCCGTGCAGTAGCGAAGGCGCCGCGCAAAACGCAGGCGAATTGCTTTGCGTACGATGCAAGCCCATGCCGCCGTCAAGGAAACGCTGTCCGCACTCATCCGCCGGTCGCTGGCCGAACCGCGCGACGCGGTGCTGGTCGAGCGCGTGAACGGCAAATGGACGCCCACGTCCAGCGAACAGATTCTCACTCGCGTCTCGAACATTGCCTGCGCGATCCGCGATGCGGGATTGCAGCGCGGCGATCGCGTCGCACTGATCGCCGCCGATTGCGTCGATTGGATCGTCGCAGATTTTGCGACGCTTTTCGCCGGCTGCGTGCTCGTCCCGATCTTTCCGACGCAAGCACCCGATCAAGTTGCGTACATTCTCCAAAATTCGGAATCGAAGCTGATCTTCGCCGACACGCCGGCCGCCGTCGATCGCTTGCGCCATCTCGGCGTTCCGCTGCCCAAGGTGGTGGCCTTTCAATCCGGCGGCGACGATTCGCTCGCGGCTTTTGAAGCCCATGGGGCGCGCATCCGCGCACAGCATCCCGAGCGCCCGGAAACGTTCGACGCCGATGTTTCGCCGGATGAAATGGCCGTGCTGATCTATACCTCGGGCACCACCGGCGAACCCAAAGGCGTAATGCTCTCGCATTACAATCTCGCGTTCACCGCTCAGTCGTCGTTCAGCAGCGCATTCAGCGTCATCAAACCGGAAAGCGATGTTCTCTCCGTGCTGCCGTTCTCGCATATCTACGAGCATTGCATCATGTACGGCTATCTGCTCGCGCGCGTGCATCACTATATCTGTCACAATGTCGACGAACTGCTGCCGGACTTGCGCGACGTGCGACCGGTCGCCATGACCGCGGTTCCGCGCATTTTCGAACGAATGATTGCGGGCATTACGGTAAAAGCGAAACTCCACGGCGGCGCGCAGGCGAAACTCGTGCCGTGGGCGCTCGATACGGGGCGCGAGTACATGAGCGCGAAAAAACTGGGCCGCGCACCTGGCCCGGCGCTTTCGTTGCGATATGCGGTCGCGCGGACGCTTGTGCTGAAGAAGCTGCGTCCGTTACTGGGCCTCGACCGGCTCGGATTCTTCGTCAGCGGATCCGCGCCGCTGCACTTCGATACTGCTATGGCGTTGCTCGCGGCGGATATTCCGATCGTTGAAGGCTACGGTCCGACGGAATGTTCGCCGGTGATCACCGTCAATCGCTACGATGATAACCATTACGGGACCGTGGGCCGCCCGATTCCCGGCGTAGAAATCAAGCTCGCTTCCGACGGTGAGGTTCTGGCCAAAGGGCCGAACGTCATGATGGGCTACTATAAAAACCAAAGCGCCACCGACGAAGTGATGCAAGATGGCTGGTATCGCACCGGGGACATCGGCACGATCGACGAGCAAGGTTTTTTGCGCATCACCGATCGGAAGAAGGAGCTCTTCAAGACCAGCGGCGGAAAATTCGTCGCGCCCTCGCGCGTGGAATCGGCCATCAAACGCTCCGTGTACGTCAACCAAGTGATGCTCGTCGGCGACGGTCGCCCGCACCCCGTGGCGCTGGTTTCTCCCGACTGGCCGCTGGTGCGCGCGGAGCTGAGCATTCCGGCAGAAACGCAGGTGGACGAGCTGCGCGTCCGCCCGGACGTTGTGCATTTCCTCACCAAACAAGTGCACGAGAACACCGCCGATTTAGCCAAGTTCGAACAAGTGCGCCGCATCGTGATTCTTCCACGCGAACTTAGCGTAGAGAACGGCGATCTTTCGCCCACGCTGAAAGTGAAGCGGCGCGTCGTCGAGGCAAAGTTCGCCGCTGAAATCGATCGCCTTTACGACGACATTCACGCGGCCGTGCACGCGTGACCGAACACGATCGCGCACAGGCGCACCGCGTCGACGAGGTCCTCAAGGGACCAATCAAAAGCAAAACCGTCTTTCCGGTTTTGATTTTGCACATGCTCAAACAGCACCCCGACCACGGTTACGGCTTGATGCAGCGCATCGACGCGCTCTGCGGCGGCTTGGTGGCGGTAAACACGAATA
>JAICWY010000150.1 GCA_025934645.1 Vulcanimicrobiia bacterium | reverse complement strand
GTACCGGGACGACGAGGTGACGCATCAGCTGCCGGAATCGCAGATTCCGGGCGACGTCACCGGCAAGACCGTCGTCGTGATCGACGACGTGCTCTATACTGGCCGCACCGTACGGTCGGCGCTCGACGCCGTAACGGATCTCGGGCGCCCGTCCGCCGTGCGGCTCTGCGTTCTGGTGGATCGCGGGCTTCGGGAATTGCCTGTCCAAGCCGATTACGTCGGACGCTTCATCCCAACCAGCCGCCGCGAGCGCGTCGTCGCGGCCGTCCACGCCGAACCTTCGGAGGCGGACGAGGTAGCCATCGTTGCGGACAACGCGTAGTCTCATCGATTTAGACGATCTGTCTGCCCGGGAGATCGATTACATCTTCGAACGCACCGCCGATTTCGAACGCGAGCGGCCGGGACGCTTGCTGGACGGCGTGGCTTGCGTGAATATGTTCTTCGAACACAGCACGCGCACGATGACCTCGTTCACGCTTGCGCAAAAACGCTTGGGCGCCGACGTCATCACCATTTGGCCGAAAGAATCGAGTTTGAGCAAGGGCGAGACGATCGAAGACACGGCGATCACGCTGGCCGCGATGGGGGTGAACGTCCTTGTCATACGTCATCCCGAACCGGGATTTCCGCGCCGCGTCGCGCTCTCGTTCGACGGGCACGTCATTAACGCGGGCGACGGCGGACACGCGCATCCCACGCAGGCGCTGCTCGATCTCTACACCCTACGCGAAGAGTTCGGCGATTTGCGCGGGCGCAAGATCGCAATCGTCGGCGATATTCTTCACAGCCGCGTCGCGCATTCCAGCATCGCGGGACTGCGCAATCTCGGCGCGGACGTGATCGCTGTCGGTCCGCCCGCATTTCTACCCGACGAGTTTATGCAAGCGTCGGTTCGCATCGAGCGCGATTTTGACGCGGTGCTCGAAGAGGCCGACGCAATCGTTCTGCTGCGCATCCAGCGGGAACGCTTCGAGAGTATGCCGATGACGGACGATGAGTACATCGCGCAATACCGCTTGGATTCCGGGCGCCTCTCACGTTTGCGTGAAGAGACCATCATCATGCATCCGGGGCCGTACAACCGCGGAGTCGAGTTGGACGATTCCGTGCTCGAATTCGCCGGCTGGCGCTACGCCAAACAGGTCATGCACGGCGTGAGCGTGCGCATGGCGATTCTGGACTTTCTCATCAACGGCGCCCGCGCACTCGTCTCGCCGTAGCATGATCATCGTCAACGGCCGCCTCGTCGATCCGGCGCAAGGTCTGGATGCGATGCTCGACGTCCGGCTGCGCGGCGGGCGAGTCGCAGAGATCGGCGAGCATCTGCAGGCGGAAGACGGCGAAGACTCGTTCGATGCCCGCGGCGCGTACGTCGCTCCCGGTTTCATCGACATGCACGTGCATCTGCGCGAGCCCGGAAATCCGGAAAAAGAAACCATTGCGAGCGGAACGGCGGCCGCCGCCGCGGGCGGATTTACCGCACTGGCCGCCATGCCTAACACCAACCCCGCCGTCGACACGCCCGAGTTGGTGCGGTTCGTTTCGCAAGCGCCCGCGAGCGTGCGCGTCTATCCCGTTGCGGCGATCACGCAAGGGCGCGCGGGACGTGCGCTGCTCGATTATGCGGCGCTCGCACAAGCCGGAGCCGTCGCGTTCAGCGACGACGGCAGCACAGTGATGGATGCCGCAGTGATGCGCGCCGCGGCACTCGCCATGCGCGCGCTTCGCGCGCCCGCCATCGTGCATTGCGAAGACGAGCGCTTGAAGGGCGACGCGGTGATGAGCGAAGGCGCCGTTTCGCAGCGCATGGGTTTGCGCGGCAGTCCCCGCGTGGCCGAAGACGTCATCGTAGCGCGCGATCTGCTACTCGCCGAAGAAACCGGGAAGGCGTGGCACATCGCGCATCTCTCGACGGCGCGTTCGCTGGAACTGGTGCGCGATGCGAAGCGGCGCGGTGTCGGCGTGACGTGCGAGGCCGCTCCGCACCACGTGTTCTTCACGGACGATACGATAGAGCGCCTGGGCTCGGGCGCAAAAGTGAATCCGCCGCTGCGAACGCGTGAGGACGCGCAAGCGTTGGTCCAAGGCGTGCGCGACGGCACGATCGACGCCTTCGCTACCGATCATGCGCCGCACACGCGCGAGGAGAAGAGCGCGCACGTCGGCTGCGGCGCCGTCGGTTTTAGCGGACTGGAAATTGCGGTCGGCGCGTACGCGCTGGCAATTCCGGATCTGCCGGTCGCGCGTTTCGTCGAATTGCTCTCCACGAATCCGGCGCGCATCCTTGGCGTTCCAGGCGGAACGCTCGCGGCCGGCTCGCCCGCGGACGTCACGATCTTCGCCGACGAAGCATGGCGCGTCGACGCGGCCGCATTTTACTCGAAAGGCAAATCTACGCCGTTTGACGGCATGACGCTTCCCCGCCGCGCGATCGCGACGATCGTGAACGGGCGGATCGTCAT
>JAICWY010000125.1 GCA_025934645.1 Vulcanimicrobiia bacterium | reverse complement strand
TATTTCTTAGAAATGGTCGCTGAAGCGCGCGAAGCCCACGTAGGGAACGACCGCAACGTAGCGTAAATCCTAAGAACTATGAGTTCGCAGGCTCCCAATTGGGATCCGGAAGCGGCCGGCGTGCAGCAGATGCCCTCCGTCGAGGAACTGCTGACCGACGTCGTCGCGCGGCTCGCATTGGCCGCGCATGCGTACCTTACCGAAGAGCAAGGCAGGCAAGCCGACTTGCCGGGTGCCGAAGCGGCCATCGACGTGGCCGCGGCAGCCTTCGACCGCATCAAAGATAGGCTTAGGGCCGAAGAACGGTTGGCAATCACGCAGTTGTTAACCGAAACCCGAATGGCGTTTGTGAGAAAGCGAGGTTTGTGATGCCTCGCTTTTGTGTTTTTACGCGACTCTGCAGCTAGCTTGGGGGATATTTTGAGCGAAGTTTTGGTGCTGAACTTTACCTACGAAGCGCTGAACATCACCAATTTCCAGCGCGCCGTGAAACTGCTGTTCGCCGGCAAGGCGGAGATCGTGCACGGGCGCGACCGGATTATTTCCTCAACGTCATACGAGATGCGGATGCCGTCGATCATCCGCATGCTGTACTACATCAAGCGCCCGATGCAGAAGGTCGCGCTTACAAAGAAAAATATTTTGATCCGCGACGATCACATGTGCCAGTATTGCGGCTTGCGCGGCGACCGTTTCATGACCGTCGATCACATTTTGCCCAAGAGCAAAGGCGGCCCATCGACCTGGGAAAACCTCGTTTGCGCGTGCATGCGTTGCAACAACCGGAAGAACAACCGCACGCCCGAAGACGCGAACATGAAGCTGCGCCGCAAACCACGCCAGCCCAAGTACATTCCGTGGATCCAAATCAAACGCAACACGCTGCCCGACGAGTGGTGCAAGTTCTTATTCCTGTACAACGTCTCCATCGAGGAGCGCATCGAGACGCAGCCGTGAACTGAGCAGGCGGAAGGCCGTCCTTCGAGGGCTCGCGCGAAGCGAGCGTAAAGAGATAGGACGTGCTCACGACTCGGACCGGCGGCTTGTGGCTGCCTTTTACGCAGATGGAAAACTTCGATCCGGCGGCGCGGACATTCGTGCGCGGCGAAGGCAATTATCTCTTGGACTCCGCCGGAAAACGCTTGTTCGACGCGACGAGCTCGATTTGGACCACCGTGCACGGACATTGCCATCCCGCAATCGTCTCGGCCATCGCGCAGCAAGCCTCGCAGCTCGACCACTCCACGCTTCTCGGCGCGAGCAATCCGGTTGCCGAAGAACTTGCGCGCACGTTAACGGCGCTGCTCGGCATGGAGTACGCGTTCTTCGCGAGCGACGGCGCGAGCGCCGTGGAAGCGGCGCTGAAGATGGCGCTGCAGTATTGGCAGAACGCCGGCGAGCCGGGCCGCACGCGGTTCTTGCGTCTCGTGGACTCGTATCACGGCGATACGGCCGCCGCGATGAGCGTGTCCGACATTTCAGTCTTCAAAACGCGCTTCGGGCCGATCACGTTCGAGACGCTGCCGTACAACATCGATCTTTCGCTGCTCGAGCGCGAAGATGTCGCAGCGGTAATCGTCGAACCGATCGTGCAAGCGGCCGCGGGGCTTCGCATCGTGCCGCCGGAGCATTACGCGGCGCTGCAAAGCATGGCGCCGCTGCTGATCGTCGACGAAATCGCCACCGGCTTCGGACGCACGGGCACGATGTTCGCACACGAGCAGCTTGCGCTCGCGCCCGACATCGTGTGCGTCGGAAAAGGCTTGACGGGCGGCACGCTCGCACTTTCGGCGACCGTAGTGAAGGAACGCGTTTATGAGGCATTCCTCGGCGGCCACGGCGAGATGAAGCAGTTCTTCCACGGACACTCGTATGCGGGCAATCCGATTGCGTGCGCCGCCGCGCTCGCGAATATCGCGCTGTTCAAAAAGGATGAGACGATCGCGCACGTGCAGGCCGTCGCGGATGAAATCAAACCTGCGCTGCGCGATCTTGCCGGACGCACTGCGGTGCGCGAAGTGCGCGGCGCGGGACTGATGATCGGCATCGAGATCGTGCCCTCACGCGTGCAGAACAACGGCGCGGCAACGCCGGCATGGTCGATCTCGAATGCGCTCTACGAGCGCGGCCACTTCACGCGCCCAATCGGCGACGTCGTGCAACTGGTTCCGCCGCTGAGCTCCACCTCCGCGGAGATTCACACGTTCATCAGCGATCTCGATGACCTACTTGCGGCGGATTGAAGACGCGCTGGGCGTCATTCGCGAACACGGCCGCTACCGCGAACTGCAATCCGAAGAGCCGCGCTACGTCGCTGATTTTTCGACGAACGACTATTTAGCGCTGGCGTCCGATTCGCGCATGGTCGAGGCGATGCGCCACGTAAAACGCGTTGGTTCGGGGGGCGCGCGGCTGCTCGGCGGCCGCCACCGCGAGCATTGGCTGCTGGAAACGGATCTCGCGCGCTGGATCGGGCGCGAACGGGCGCTGCTGTTTTCATCCGGCTATCTAGCCGCGCTGGGCGCTATTCAAGCCCTCTCACAGTTCGCCGGCACTATCTACTCCGACGCGCTCAACCACGCGTGCTTGATCGACGGCATTCGCGCATCCAAGACGCCGCGCGAAATCTATCCGCACGCGCAGCTCCCGTCGCGAAGCAAACGCCGCGGCCGCGCGCTGATTGTCGCGGAGTCGCTCTTCGGTATGGACGGCGATACGCTCGACGTGCGTGCGATCGTCGACGATCTGGGCGATGACGACATTTTGCTGCTCGACGAAGCGCACGCCCTTGGCGTTCTGGGGCCCGAAGGCGCCGGGCTCGCGCACGGCATCGCGGATCCGCGCATCGTCGTTTTGGGAACCCTCGGTAAAGCCGTCGGCGCGGCGGGCGGTTTCATCGCGGGACCCGCTCCGCTCATCGAACTGTTGATCAATGCCTCGCGCACGTTCATCTTCGACACCGCGCCGCCGCCGGCGATCGCATTCGCGGCGCGCGTGGGCGTGATGCTCGCGCGCGGGGCAGACGATCGCCGCGGGCGTTTGCGCGCCAAAACATTACGATTGCGTGAAGGCTTGCGTTCGCTGGGCTTTCCGGCTCTGGACGCGGACACGCCGGTTGTGCCAATCATCGTAGGAGAAGAGCGGCGCGCCATGGACCTTATGGAGCGCTGCTTAGAGCGCGGCGTCTACGCGCCGGCCGTGCGTCCGCCGACGGTTCCCGCGGGAACATCGCGGCTGCGCGTGTCGATGCGCGCCGACCATACCGACGAGCAGGTGGATCTCCTTTTGGACGCATTGGCATGCATCGCTACCTCGTAACCGGCACCGACACGGACGTCGGAAAAACGCGCGTCACCGCGGCTCTGGCTACCGCGTTGCGAGTGAGCGGCGACACGCCCACGATTGTCAAGCTGGTGCAAACCGGCATCTCTACCGGTCCCGGTGACGCTGCGCATGCGGGCAAACTTTCCGGCTGTCCGCACGTCGAGCTCGCGCGTTTTTCAAAACCGGCGGATCCGTGGTCTGCGGCGATCGCCGAGGGCATGCCGTCCGTTCATGCCGAGGATCTCGTGCGCGTGCTCCAGAGCATCCGCGGACCGGTCGTCGCGGAAGGCGCAGGCGGCCTTGCCGTTCCGCTCAACCGCACGCAGAATTTCGGCACGTTCGCCGCGCTCGCAGAGTTGAGGATCGTTCTGGTGATCGGCTTGCGCCTTGGATGCATGAATCACGCGTTGCTGACGCTTGGCCTGTGCGATCAGTTGAAACTGCCGGTGGCGGGTGCCGTGTTGGTAGACCGTTGGGAGAAGTCGCCGCAATCGTACGTGGACGACGTGCGCCGCACGTTGCAGGGAAAAATCGAGATTCTTGGCATTCTGCCGT
>JAICWY010000135.1 GCA_025934645.1 Vulcanimicrobiia bacterium | reverse complement strand
GGGTTCGGCGATGTGCACGCGCGCCGATTCGACCGGCTCCAGACCCGAGATCGTGCGCTCGAGTTCGCCTTCGATCGCGCGGCCTTTATCGAGATTCTGCTCGAACTCGGTCATACCGAAGTTCGGGCGGTCGAAAAGTTCGTAGCCGGTCGAGCTTCCTTTTAAGACGTTCGCGCCGGCGATCGCGACGCGTTCATCCGCGAGACTCGTCGCCGGAACATACACCGTCTTGCCGTCGGCAGAAAGCTGGTACGGGACCTTGTCGTCTTTGAGGCGCTGCGTAACCGCGGCTGCATCGGTACTGGTGAGGTTCGCGAAGAGCGGCTGATATGACGGGCGATCGAAAGCAGCAAACAGCACCAACGCTATAAGCGCAAATGCTGCGATGCCCGCGGCTCCAATGACGAGCATGCGATTGGGACCGTCCCAAAGTGCTCGTAGCCGGCCGGCGAGATCGTTCCACATCACCGTGATGCGATCCAAAAAGTCCACCAAACCTATGAAACGCGGCCGACCATGGCCTTACTCGCCGTCATCCATGACACGGCGAAGTATTCAATACTCAGTATCGGACGTTAAGGGTCATCCTTTACGAGCGCCCCAACCACTAGTCTGGAAGTTTACACGGCCAGTTGTGAGCGCTCGGGCCCCACGGAAACGCAATCCAATGGAACCCCGAGAATCGTCTCGAGGCGCCGCACGTACGCCAGGGCTTTGGGCGGAAGGCCGGCGATGGAGCGAACGCCGCGCAGGTCTTCCTGCCATCCGTCCATCCATTCGATCTCCGTCTCGAGCCCCGGCACGCCGGCCTGGCCGAAGCCGGCCGGTGCGCCGTTCAGCCGGTAGCCCGTCACGATGCCGAGCCGCTCGAAGCCGCTGAGGACGTCGAGCTTCGTGATCACCGCTGCGGTTAAACCGTTTAGGCGCGCCGCGTATTTGGCCGCGACCGCATCGAACCAGCCGCAGCGCCGCGGCCGCCCGGTGACGACGCCGAACTCGGCGCCGGCCGAACGAAGCCGCTCGCCGGTTTCGTCGTGCAGTTCCGAGGGGAACGGCCCGCCTCCGACGCGCGTCGTGTACGCCTTGACAACGCCGACGATCCGGCCGATGGCGCTCGGGCCGATGCCCAGGCCGATGCACGCGCCGCCCGCGATCGTGTGGGAACTGGTCACGTACGGATACGTGCCGTAGCCGACGTCGAGCAGCGATCCTTGCGCGCCCTCGATCAGCACCTTGCGCCCGCTCTCCAACGCGCCGTGCAGATAGTCGACGCCGTCCACGATGTGCGGCCGTAAGCGCTGCGCGCGCTCGAGCGTCGGCTCGATGAGATCGCGGCTGCCCCGAAAGGTGAGTTTGTCGGCGACGAGCGCCTCGTCGAGCAAATCGGCAAACTGAATACCGCTGCGCGCCGCTTTATCGACGTACGCGGGCCCGATACCGCGGCCGGTCGTGCCGATGGAGCGATCGCCGCGTGCCGCTTCGGATGCTTTATCGGCTTGCGCATGATATGGAAAAACGACGTGCGCGCGATCCGATATGCGAATACGCGAGACGTCGATGCCGCGCTGCGCGAGCGCGTCGAGTTCGCCGAGCAATCCGTCCAAACTGACGACGGTGCCGCCGCCGATAAACAACTCGCAGTTCTGCATGACGCCGGAGGGCACGATACGCAGCGCGAGTTTTTCCTCGCCGACTTCGATCGAATGGCCGGCGTTGTCGCCGCCGCCGAAACGCGCCACCATATCGTAGCGCCCTGCATACCAATCGACGATGCGGCCTTTGCCTTCATCGCCCCATTGAATGCCGACCACGATATCGGCCGTGTTTTCGCGTTTATTCATTCACAAATTCGAGATCGGAGACTTGTCCCATCGGAATCTCGTTCACGCCGTCGAACGCGGTCAGCACGTACTCGCTAAACAATGAATTCGGCCAGCCGAAGTCCTGACGCGTGAACCGCTTAGGGTCGTTGGGGTCGAACGATTCGTGCAGCAAATGGTCGCCCGGATCGCTCGCCAGTAATTGGTTCAAGACGTCTTGCTTTTCGGTTTGGCTGTCCGCCGTCAAGCCCTGCATGATCAGCGCGAGCGGCCATACCCAGTGATCGGGCGTGTGGTAGCTGCCGATGCCGCGCGCGACGTTGCCGGTATAAAACGACGGATTGTCCTGCGAGAGCAAAAACGCACGCGTATTCAAATAATACCGGTCGTTCGGCGACGTGTAGCCGATATAAGGCGCGGAAAGCAGGCTGGGAACGTTTGCGTCGTCGGTGAGAATCGCGTGCCCCAAACCGTCAACCTCGTACGCATACATATAGCCGTACTTCGAGACGGGCACCATGCCGTAGCGCTGAATGCCGGCCTGCACTTCATCGCGCAGCGACTTGGCTTCATGGGCTTTGATCAGATTGTGATACACTTGCCGTTCGATCGTCGCCATGTCGTCGAGCGCGACGACCGCGAACATTTCCGACGGTATCAAAAAATTGTAATAGCAGGCGTCGTCCGATGGACGGAAGCCCGTCCAGATCATGCCGGTGTATCCGGTCGGGCGTCCTTTGCCGTCGATCAACTCTTTATGCGTGTAGCGCGAGTTGCGCGGGTGGTCTTGTTCGCGTTCCATGGTCGCCAGAATTTTGTCCAGCGCCTTCGAAAAATCGGGCGTAAACACGGACGAGTCGCCGGTAACGTGCCAATAACTCCACGCGAGGGTCACGGGATACGCGAGCGAGTCGAGTTCGAACTTCTCTTCCCAAACCCGGTAGTCGAGCGTGAACGCGTTCGCGTAGGGATCGATCTGCAGATACTTGGCCTGGCGCGCGATGATGCCGCGCAGCAACTGACGGATATTCGGATCTTCCTTCGCGTAATACAAATACGGGCGCACCTGCGCGCTGGAATCGCGCAGCCACTCCGCCGGAATGTCGCCGGTTTGTACATACGCGGTTCCGTCCGGCTCGACTTCGGCAAGTTTGGTGGTATCCAGAAGCGCCGCGCGGAACATCTCCTGCAGATGCGCGTTCGGCGTTTGATAGGCGGCGGCAGCCTGCGCAATCGAGGGCAATTCCAGCGCCTGCGCCGGAACGCTTAACGCGAGCGCTGCGGCTGCTGCTAATGCTAGAAGGCGAGATTTCATCGCTGCGGCCAGCTCCCGTGGGCGTAGAGTTCGGGCAG
>JAICWY010000046.1 GCA_025934645.1 Vulcanimicrobiia bacterium | reverse complement strand
GGTCTTGCAGCAACAATGCGCTTCGATCGCGGTAGCGAATTCACGAGTCGAGCGATGCTGCAGTGGAGCGCCGAACAGAACGTTGCCTTGCAATTCAGCGATCCCGGAAAGCCGACGCAGAACGCGCACGCCGAGTCTCTCAACGGCCGCATTAGAGACGAATTGCTTAATCTCCATGGTTTTGCAAATCTCCTCGATGGACGGGCTGCAGCCGAACGATGGACAATCGAGTACAACGAGGTCAGGCCGCATTCGGCCCTCGGTTATCGGACGCCGAGGGAGTTCGCCGACCAGTCCCAATCTAAGCAGTCACACATATTCGCGGCGTAATTTCCCAGCGCAGATCAGGGGCTACAAATTACACTTCCGCTCAACCTATCCGCGGCATAAATCAGGGCTACCCGTCAGAGGGGCGCTCTTCTGCCGCAGGGCCGCGGAAGCAGTAGCATGAATTTTCAGGCGATCTAGTCTTCGTTCACTGTGAGGGTTCAATGAGCGATTTTTCAAGACTTAAACGCGTCGACTTATTGTCGTTCCTCGGCTCTTCCATTTTGCTGGCCGGGTGCTCAACACAAATTCCAGGAATTACTCCTAGCGCAAAGTCGCGATCTATGGGATCTCGGTATGGAATTCGCGTTACAAAGACGCTGCTATTCCCGCTGCCGCGTCCCGACGGCACTGTCCCGCCCAAAAAGATCCCCGTACACACCGACGTAATCCAACCGTGCTATACCGATTGTACGGGCGGCGGCGGTGGTGGCAGTACTACTACACCAAGCTACTCCGTTACGTTTGATGGCACGACCGGGAAGTGTTATGCTTCACAGAATTACGGCGAATACTACGATACGTCGGGCAGTTTGCAGTCTCAAACATATCTCACTCAAAACGCCGACGGATCGATTTCGTATAAGTACGTCGGACCAAGTAACACCGTGACGGGGACCCAGGCATATGAATTCAACATCCCCAATGATACGGATTATTCCTATCTCGGCTGGGTTTTGCACGCGAACAGTTCGACTGGCGTCGTGTCAGTGACAAACCCTTCAGATGGTACCATCGTGTATGCACAAATAGACGCTTCATACAACTTAGTTCTGTCGTCGCCGAATCAACCAACACTGACTGCTTCGCTAACCTCTTTGGGCTATTCCATCGGCATGTCACATAGTTGTCTGGTAGCCATAGCAAAGGCAGCCGCTGTATCAATAATAGCCGCCGCGGTCGCGGTTGCGATCATCTTAGGGCTTTGCGTTGGTGATGGACCTGTTGCTGCCTTCTCGTGTGGATTTGGGTGGATGCTTGGCAGTTCGGTGATTGAGAGGGCCAGCGTAGCAGCCCATAACATTGCGGCTGAAGGTGGATGCTAATGTTCGCGCGATTCAGTAAGCGTACTTATGTGAGCGCGGTCATCGTCGTCGTAGTTGCGATGCTCCTAGGCACGGCCGCTGCACTGGCGCTACATATTAATCCGTCCTCAGGCGAGGCGGGCGGCGGCATTCTTGCATTAGGGATTGTAGCCATTCTTATATATATGAGTCGCTCTCGCAGGCGTTGACCCGTCTCGAAGGCAGAGCGGTACGGTCGCTGCCCAATAACGATCGTATCGCTCGTTCACTACAAACTTCCGGCGGCATAGATGTGGGAGAATTCCAGTGCGTTACGGGCGGCCGTTCCGGCCGCGGTGTTATCGAAGATGCACCAGATGTCGCCGGCGTGTGCTTCGCGTACAGACGATGCCAACTCTTCGAGCCGCGATCGCTCGTATGGAGAGTAGTAGGTACGTGGCGCGCCGTGCCAACGGTAGTATGAAAAGCCGCCGTATGCGGCGCTCGCGCCCGCGCCTTCGAACGGCTGCGGATCGGCGCCGACGCGCGTTATGCGGTACTTCCGCAAGACTTCGTAAGCATCAGGAGAGTTCCACGATTCATGCCTTGGCTCGCAAGCCAAGCCGCCGGCGTATTTGTCGCGTACGGATTCGAAAAACGTCGATGCAATCGCCGCATCGAAAGAATGACTCGGCGCGAGCTGCACGACGTAGACGCCCAGCCGTTGGCCCAGCTCCGCGGTTTCCTCGAGGAAGTTCTCGAGGAGATCCTCACAGTCAACGAGCTTTCGTTTGTGGGTGATCTCGCGCGGGATTTTCGCCGAAAAGCGAAATTCCGCGGGGACGCTAGTTGCCCATCGTGCGTACGTGGATTTGCGGTGAGAACGGTAAAAGGTGCTGTTTATTTCCGCGCAGGGAAATCGGGCGGCATACCGCTCCAACGAAGAGCCGCCGGGCGGGAATTCATCGCGGACGCCGCCCGGAATGGTCCAGCCGGCGGTGCCCGTGCGTAGAATGCTCAAGCCGTTAGAGTCTCCCCAAATATTCTGCGAACCTTAGCGGACGGTTCGCCGCTTGTATGGCGTTGCGTGGTAGAATGGCGGCAAATCGCTATGACGAACGCTTTAAACGACGCGCCGGACGACCGGTCCACGCCTGCCTTGAGCCGTGCGCGCCTGTATATCGCCGGTTCCAGTTCGGCGGTGCCGCGGCCGGGGCGCGCAAATAGCGGATATCTGCTCCAATCGCACGAGTGCAATATCGCAATCGATTTCGGCTCGGGCGTGCTTTCCCGCATGCGGGAAGTGCTGGAGCCTACGCAACTCGATGCGATCGTCATCTCGCACATGCACGCGGATCATTTCCTCGACCTGGTTCCGCTGCGGTATGCGTTGCGCTACGAGATGCAGCGCGCGGAACCGCTGCCGGTGTATCTCCCGCCCGGCGGCATCGCCGCAGCGCGCGCCATCGGCAAGCCGCTCAAAGACGAAGGCGATTTTTACGACGGCATCTTGGATCTGCGCGAATACGATCCGCAGGACGCGCTCGTGATTCGCGAATGCCGCGTTCGTTTCGCCAAAACAGTGCACTACATTCCGGCATATGCGATGCGCATAGAGATGCCGGGCGCCGCGGTGGGATTCTCCGCGGACACCGCTCCATGCGCGCCGGTGGTGGATCTCGTTTGTGGCGCGGATGTGTTCTTGTGCGAAGCTTCGCTCGGACCGAGCGGACGGGAACGCGGCGAACGCGGCCATTCAAACGCGCGCGAAGCCGCCGAAATGGCGCGTGAGGCCGCCGTAGGCCACCTGATGCTCACGCACTACAGCGCGCGCTCGAATCCCATCGATCTACGCGCCGCCGCGGCTGCCGTCTTTGAAGGCCCGGTAACCGTTGCGGATGACGGACTAACAATGCCGTTAGGTCCACTGTCCTAACGCACCGGCCGATACACACGTTCAAAAATGCCGGCGGTTGGGGAATGATCGAAGTATCATGCACCTTCCGTCCCAGTCTGCATACGAGCCGGCGCGTGTCTCGATGGCGGTCCTCGGCGACAGCCTCGCGTACGGTTTGGGGGCGAGTAAGACGGAGCATTCGCTAGCCTGGCGCCTCTATCACCGGATTCGCGAAGAGCGTCCGGCCAGCACTTACGCAAACTATGCCGTCCCCTATTCAACGATAGGGGACGTTTTGCGTCATCAGGTACCGCGACTGCGGGGCACGCAAACCGACTTGGTGCTCGTCATCGCGGGCGCGAACGATTTGCGCTACACGCGCGACGTATTGATCTTTGCGCGCCGTTTTCGCGCATTGCTGGAAGCGATTCATGCGGCCGCGCCCCGAGCGCACGTCATCGCCGCGGGGATGCCGGACGTGACGCAAACCATCGGCGTACCATGGCTGCTTAAACCGGGCATCTGCAAATTGTGCGCGCGCATCAATACGACGATGCGCCGCATCGTCGAAGCTTTTGAAGACGAATTCGTGGATCTCTTCGAGTTTACGAACGCGCCGCTGCGCCCCGCGAGCGAAATTGCGTATCTTTGCGACGACGGATACCATCCATCGGACTATGGATACGCGGAACTCGCGGAGCGCGCATTTCCATCGATCGCGCGGCGCCTGCAGGGGGCTTAGCGCACCGCCGTTACGTCGTCTGCTGCGCGGGCAGCTCTTCGGTGGCCTGATACAGCGTCCAGGGTTTTTCCGGATGGTGATCCGGCGGAAACGTTCCGCCTTTTTCGAAGCGTTCGCGGTGCCCGCAATCGGAACACTCGTAGAAACCGCTTACTTGGATCTGGTCTCCGCCTTTTCCAAAAATTTCAGCCATGCGCGGTTCCTACCCATCTGGCGTGAACGGCTAATGCGGACGCACGCGATAGATTTTGGCGTTCATGTCGTCGGCAATGAAGAGATCGCCTTGCGGCCCGACGGCCAAGCCGGCAGGACGGCCATTGCGGTGCGCGCTTCCCCCTTGCTGATATCCCGATGCGAATTCCACCCACTGCGCTGAAGGATCGCTCCAGTTTACCGCGTGAACCGGCGAATCGCCGTGCATCGGAACGAAGACGACCCGGGGCGGGAGGTAGCCGCTGAGCCCTTGCGCCGGTCCGTGCCAAGAGCCGTGCAACGCGACGAATGCGCCACCGGCGTACGTTGCGGGGAACGCATATTTTCCGCGCGCGTGCTGCGGGTAAAAAACCGCCGCGGTCGGTGTTTCGTACGCGGGAAACACAACGCGAGGAACAGCCGTTCCCGCGCACGATTTTCCGGCCCATGCGGGTACTGGATTCGAGCGGCGATTCTCATAGCAGAACGGCCACCCGTAATCCGCAACGCCGCGGTAGGCGCTCACGTCGTCGAAAAACTCGTAGGGATGCCCTGCCGGCAGATCGTCTTCGCCCGAAACGCCGGCCCACAACGATCCGGTCGCGTCGTTCACCGTAAGCGCAATTGCGTTGCGAACGCGTTTTGCCATTACCGTGTAGCGGCCGTTTTCGACGGAACCGATCGTCGCGCGTGACGGGTCCGTTTCTACGCAGGCGTTGCACGAGGATCCGACGCTCGCATAGACGTGTTTTCCGGACGCAGCAACGGAAGTGGTCGTGTGGACGTCGCCGTCGCTGCCGGACGGAGGCGAACCTTGGCGCACGCTCGTGAGTTTGTGCGGTTTGCCGAATTTACCGTGCGCGTAGCTGAGAGCCCATACTGCGTTCTGGGTGCCGATGTAAACGGTGCTGTTTGCATATGCGACGCCGGACGCCGGCGGATCGTCGAAATGCGCGACCACGCGTGCGGAGGCGGGCTTGGTGTTCTCCACGTCGGAGACGGCGTAAACGTCGCCGCTGCGCGTACCGGCAATCAACGTCCCATCGGGCGTAATCGCAATCGCGCGCGCGCCCGGAACGTCAGCTGCCGGCTCGACGCGAAAATTCGAAGGCACCGACGGGAGCCAAGCCGCGTTACCGGATCCCGACAAAAGCGCCGCAAAGATCAGAAGAAGAACGGCATATCTCATAAGGCCACCACAGGTTGGAAGCGGGTGCGAAATGTGGTTGCGTTGAGATTCGTGTGCGCGGCCAGCCGTGAGAGATACGGCTCGTGCAAGTCGTTTTCTTCCAGGCGCGTCATGTAATTGCGTGCGACCCGGTAGGATTCCGTCGTCACGTCCACCATGCGCACGCGAACGCGGTTCGTTCGCGGATCTTGCAGTTCCGCGAGCTGAACGGGAACCACGCGGCCGCCCGAAAGCGCGATGAGTGCACCGCTGCCGCCATCGAGCAGATATCGTACGGCGCCGTAGCCCAGTGTGCGCGTGTACTCGACGTCGAACGGGACCGGTTTCGCGCAGCGCAGCTCGTAGCCGATGTCTTTGGTAACGACCGTCGCTTCGACCCCGATCTCCCCGAGCCGTCTGCGCACGGCATCGCGCAGCACCGCGCCGATCGGAATGTCGGCGAGCCGGATGTGCCCGTACGCGTCGCGCGCCGCGCTTTCAAAAGCGGCAAGCTGGTCCGCCGAGAGGCGTTCGGCAATTCCCTCCGCGACGATCGCGACGCCATTATTGTGATTGGCTGCTTTGCGTTTGATGATAGCACCGGCAATCGTGTCGACGACCGCGTCGAGATCCAAGTTCTCACCCGGAAACTCTTCGGGAATCACCGCAAGATCCGCGCCGGCGGCTTTGCACATGCCCAGCGCAAGGGCGCCGGATTTCCGTCCCATGCTGACGACCAAATACCAGCGGGCGGTCGTTCGCGCATCCTCCATTAGACTTTCGATGATGCCGGTGCCGACGGAACGCGCAGTTTCGAAACCGAACGTCGGCGCGTTGTCGGGGAGCGGCAGATCGTTGTCGATCGTTTTGGGAACGGTCGCGACACCGATGCGCCCCTCGGTCATCTCGGCGATGCGCGCCGCGCCGTAGGTCGTGTCGTCACCGCCGATCGCGATCAAATACCGCACGCCCAGAAGCGTGAGTGCGCGCACGCAATGTTCGAGCGTTTCGGGGTCTTTCGCCGGATTCGTGCGCGACGTGCGCAAGATGGATCCGCCCGTGGTGTGGATGAGCGAGACGTCTTCGATGCCGAGCTCTACGATGTGCGATGTGTCGCCTTGCGCGATGTGATAATAGCCATCGTACAAACCGAGCACGCGCATGCCGTTGTTTGCGGCTTCGATCGTCGCCGATGCGATAACGCCGTTGATGCCTGGAGCCGGCCCGCCGCCGACCAGAATTGCGACCGTATCACCTTTCATACTGCGCCAGTACGCGCCCGCGCAAGGCAACTCATTCGCGCGCGCGAATGGCGCGGCATGGAAAACGGAGAGGTCTTCGAGGCGGCGCTCTTCGACTTATTCGGAACGCTCGTCGACGAACGGGGCGATGCGGCCGCAGGCGCGCGGGAATTACTGCAGATGCTGCCGCCCGAACGCTGGGCAATCGTGACGTCGTGTACGCGAGGACTCGCGCACGAATTGTTGGCGCGCGCGGAGTTTCCCGAGCCTGGATTTATCGCGACTGCCGACGATGTGGCACGCGGAAAACCGGCGCCGGACGGTTATTTACTCGCGGCGCAGCGTCTGGGCGCGGAGCCGGAGTGTTGTCTGGTGATTGAAGATAGCCGGCAAGGCATTGCGGCGGGGATCGCCGCGGGCATGACGGTGATTGGCATCGGCCATGAGATCGCGCAACTGCGCGACCTCACGCTCGATGTCGAACCGGAAAGCGGCCGCTTACGCTTGCGGCGTTGATTGCGGCTGCGGATTGCCGCCCGAGCCGTCGTTATCGCCGTCGTGCTGCGCGCGGTTCTGGCGCAGGTGCTGCATTTCGGTTTGGAGTTTCGCGCGTTGCTGCGGCGTGAGCACGTTCATCATCTGCTGGTGCAGCTGTTGCACCGCCTGCCGATCGGGGCGCTGGCCTTCCGGATGCGACTGGCGGAACTGCTGGCGGATTTGCTTGAGTTGCGCTTTCTGCTGAACCGTGAGGTTCAGGCCTTTGAACATGCGCATCATGCCGCCGCGATGGTGTCCGCGGTGGCCTTGCCACTGACCCTGCTGCGTCGGAGCGCCGGCGGGCGGCTGCGCGGCTTGCTGAGCGAATGCGCCGGCCGGGAAGGCCACTGCAACGGCCAACGCCGCGGGCACGAGATAACTACGAAGAATGGTCACATTGGACTCCTTGAAAAGGGACTACTGTCACGATAACGCAGGCCGCCGCAAAATCTTCTTAGAGCCACATTAAGGACGGAACAGAATTTCATGAGCGGGCTTCTGGCGCACACCGAGTACATCACCATCACGACGAAAGCGCGTTACGCAATACTCGACATCACCGATCGCGTTGAGGAGCTGAGGGAGAAGGCGGTTCTCGGCGACGGGTTCATCCTGGTGAGCACGATGCACATCACCTCGAGCATTTTTGTGAACGATCGCGAATCCGGACTCTACCAGGACATTATGGCGTGGCTCGAAGATCTGGCGCCTCGCCGCACGGACTACAAGCATCATTTAACGGGCGAAGATAACGCCGACGCGCATCTCAAGCGTATGCTGCTGGGCCATCAGGTGCTCGTGCCCGTAACGACAGGGGCCTTGGATTTAGGCCCCTGGGAACGCGTGCACTACGGTGAGTTCGACGGGTGCCGCCCGAAGCGCATCCTCATGAAAGCGATCGGCGTTAAGGCCTAATCGCGACCGCTTTTACGCCGGGCGCGGCCTGCGCCTCGAACTTCAGAAAATTCTGCGCGAACAAGCCGGCCAGTTTCTTCGCTTGCGCATCGTACGCCGCGCCGTCGCTCCAGACGTTGCGCGGATCGAGCAGATCGTCAGGCACACCCGGCACGTGTTTCGGAATCGCCAATCCGAAGAACGGTTCGGTGGTGAATTCGACATCGGCGAGCATACCTTCGATCGCAGCGTTGACCATAGCGCGCGTGTAGCCGATCTTCATGCGCTTACCTACGCCGTACGGCCCGCCGCTCCAGCCGGTGTTCACCAGCCAGCACGTGACGTTGTGTTCGTCGATGCGGCTGCCGAGCAGCCTCGAGTACACCGTTGGATGCTGCACCATGAACGGCGCGCCGAAGCACGTCGAGAACGTCGCTTGCGGCTCGGTCACGCCGCGCTCGGTGCCCGCAACCTTCGCGGTGTAGCCCGAGAGAAAATGATACATCGCTTGCTCTTTGCTCAGACGCGCGATCGGCGGGAGCACGCCGAACGCATCGGCCGTGAGCATGATGATGGTCTTCGCGTGTCCGCCTTTGCTGCCGGGAACGACGTTCGGAATGAAGTCGATCGGATACGCGGAGCGCGTGTTCTCGGTTTTGGCGTCGCTGTCGAGATCCAGTTTGCGCGTTTGTTCGTCGTACACGACGTTTTCCAGTACGGCGCCGAAACGGTGCGATGCGGCCCAAATCTCCGGCTCGGCCGCCTGCGAGAGACGAATGACTTTCGCATAGCAGCCGCCTTCGAAGTTGAATACGCCGTCGGCCGACCAGCCATGTTCGTCGTCACCGATGAGCGGGCGGTGACCGTCGGCCGAGAGCGTTGTCTTGCCGGTGCCGGAAAGGCCGAAGAAGATCGCCACGTCGCCCGACGCACCGACGTTCGCCGAACAGTGCATCGGCAGCGTTTGACGAAGCGGCAGCAAGTAGTTCATGATCGTGAAGACCGACTTTTTGATCTCGCCCGCGTATCTCGTGCCGCCGATAAGAATGATGCGCTTCTCGAAATTTACGAGAATGAACGTGGACGACGCCGTGCCGTCGCGCTCCGGTTCCGCCTGGAACAGCGCCGCGTCGACAACCGTGAACTCCGGCTGAAAATCTTTGGGCGCGTTCTCGGGGATGATGAAGAGATCGCGCGCGAACAGATTGTGCCACGCGAACTCGGTGACGACGCGAACGGGCAAACGGTAACGTTCGTCAGCGCCGACGTAGCAATCCAGCGAATAGACTTCGCGGTCGGACAAGTACGCGTTTACGCGATCGAACAGCGCGTCAAAGACCTCGGGCGCGATCGGCCGGTTCGTGTCGCCCCAGTCGATGTGCGCTTCGCTGGAGGGCTCTTTGACGAAGAACTTGTCCTTGGGCGAGCGGCCGGTGTGCGGACGCGTGTCGACGATGAACTGCCCGTCATTGCCTAATACGCCTTCGCCGCGGCGCAAGGCGTGCTCGACGAGTTCGGCGGCCGAAAGATTTTCGTACACGCGCGCCGCTTTAATCTTGTCCGGAACCGTAAGTATGGCAAGCTCCCCGTAGGCGGTTGAAGGCAGAAACTTAGGTGGGCCGCCACAGCGAGCCTGCAGGGCCCTTTCCGTCTATGGGCCTAATGTCCAGGCCAATGCGACGGCTTCTTTACGCCCTGCTGTGCGTCTTTATGACGGCAACGGCCGCGCCGGCCTCCGCGGCGATACCGTTTCACTTTGGATTGTACCCGGCGGGACCGCTGGATGGTATTACGGATGTCCCCGGCGTCATGGTCGGCCATCTGACAAAAGTCGAGGGCACGTCGATCCGGACCGGAGCGACGGCGATTCTTCCGAATGCCGATCCGTGGGTCACGAAGGTCGCTGCCGCGGCCCTAGCGTTCAACGGCAACGGTGAGATGACCGGAAGCCAGTGGGTCAACGAGGCGGGCTTCCTGGAAACGCCTATCGTCCTGACGGATACGCTCGACATCGGCCGCGCCGACGACGGCGTAATCAGCTGGATGATGCTCCGGCACCCGGAGATCGGCGTACGGGACACGGTGCCTCTCCCCGTAGTCGCAGAGTGCGACGATCAGTTTTTGAACGACATCACGGCACGTGCGGTGAGTGCGAACGATGTCGTGCATCTGCTCGATTCGGCGAAACCCGGGCAGTTCGCGCGCGGCGGCGTGGGCGCGGGCACCGGCATGACGGCATTCAGTTTTAAGGGCGGCATCGGATCCGCTTCGCGCGTGCTGCCCAAAAAACTCGGCGGATACACGGTCGGTGTGCTCGTGAACGATAATACGAGCGGCGGCGGTACGCGCCGTGTGCTCACGATCGACGGCGTGCACGTCGGCGCGCGGCTGCTCAACGAATACAAACCGTTCATCCCGAAACACGCGGCGATGCACGGGCGCCCGGCATATGGAAGCATCATCATTACGATCGCGACGAATGCACCGCTGGACTCGCGCCAGTTGCACGCGCTCGCGCTCCGAGCCGGACTCGGCATGGGGCGGGCGGGCTTGTATAGCGCTGAGGGCAGCGGCGATCTTTTTATCGCGTTCAGCACCGGCGAGACATTTCAACGCACGCCGAGCTACGACATCGAACCGCCGCATACGCCGATCCTCGAAGACGAGGATACGATCAACGCGCTCTATTTGGCGACGGTCGAAGCGACGGAGGGTGCGATTTACGACGCGCTTTTCAACGGTAAAACGATGACCGGGAAAAACGGCGCGACGGTCTACGGGCTCCCCGTGGACCGCGTCATGCAAATGCTGAAGCAGCGATAGCAGCGACGCGCGCCGCGAGCGCCGGCGTGCGGCGCGCTTCAAAATCGCAGAGCGCCCGGCCGATCTCGGCTTGCCGCGGGTTCGTCACGAACCACGGCGGAAGCGGAAGAAGCGTGCGTTCTCGCGTTGAGAGGCTGCGTGGAAACGGCGCAAACGGCGCACGAACGACGCTTTTTTCGGTGCGTTCCAAAAAATATGAATTGTGCACGACGCCGCTGCCGCTTTGAATATCGTCGCGCGTATGGCCGGGAAACGCGCCCCAGGGCGTCTCGGCGATAAAATATCCGACTCCCGTCCACGCGTTCACGCCGATGCAGCCGTACCGAAGCGCGGCGATAGCGTCCTCGACGCCGGCCGCGTGCGAGCGAAGCGTGTCGGGGTGCGCGATCAGGTTCGCGCCCAGCGTTCCGTGCAGACGCTCGTTGGCATAGGTTACGGCGTTGCGCAAGAACGTTTGCGGATCGCCGCCGAGCTCGATGCAGACGAGCACGCCGCAGAACGCCTCGGAAGAAAGCGCGGCGTGGTCGCGATCGGCATCTTGGATTCGTAAGACTGTGCGCGGGGCGGCGCTTCCCGGCGCCAGACGCTCGCGGCGCTGCGCCGCGCCGGGATAGTATTCGGGGCGCTGTTCCATCGCACCGAAGACTCGTTCGACCTGTTCTACGAGTTCCGCAGAACGGTTCCAATCGCGCGGCAAAATCAACACTTGCGAGGCGACGCAGTTGAAACCGGCGTTGTGCGCTTTTTGCGTCGCGATGTTCTGCGCCTGAAAATGGACGTCGGCATCGCTCCAAGCACCGGGGATTACGATCGTCGGACTAACGTTACCCAGTTCGCTGGTGATGCGCTTGTCCGTCGCCGCGGCGATCGCATCGTGTGTCTGGGCACTCCCCGTGATGTGAATCTCGTCGATCTCCGGATGCGCGCACAAATATGCGCCCGCGTCGGCGCCGCCATACGCAAAACGCAGGTAGCCCGGTTCAACGAACGGTTCGAACGCGCGCTCGAGCAATGGGCCCAAATACGCGTTGACCGGATTCATCTTCAGCACGCAGACGCTGCCTTCTGCGTAGAGTTTGTAGAGCACGTCGAGCGGTGCGATGCTTGCAATATTCCCCGCGCCTAGAACGAGGGTGAGGCGGCCTTCGGGGCTCGGCACGCGGTAAAAAGAAGCGGCGTCCGTGCGAGCCTTTTCCGGGGTGACTCCGGGCTGGAACCACACCTCGGCGCTGATGCCGTTGAGCAGCACGCGGTCGTACAGGTCGTGCGGAAAGACCGGTAGCACCGTCCTCCCCTGTCTGTTATGGCGAAATGCCGGCAGCCTGGGCTCGCCGCAGGCTGCTATAGCACGAAGGGTGCGCAGGTAGCGATTTGCCGCGTAGAGGACGGCCCAGGGCCCGGAAGTCCATTCCTCGCCTGCCAGCGGCGAGCCGGGCGCCAGGCCCTTTGCGTCTGCGGCAGCCCGGACCCACTCGTCCGCTACGTCGCGGACACGAATCTTGAGGCTCTCCAGCATAGCGATCTTGCGTGGGAGCGGCAGCCGTGCCCACGCCGTCTTTGCGAGCGATAACGTTTCGAGGTCGCGGTCCAGGGTGGTCATGGTCTGGCTCCGGCAGAGGCGCGGGTGCAGGCAAGCGTGTATGGTCCAACAGTCGCCCGGGTAGAATCCAATGCATACCCGTTGCAAGAGTGGAGGTTCTTTCCGTGAGTCGCTTTCCCGCTGAATTGACCGTGACGCTGCGAGACGGCCGCACGATCACCGAGTGCTTCAATCAGGCGCAGATGGCACAGTTCATGCGCGAAAATCTGATCGAATGCATCCGGCGAGGCGAGCCGGTCGTCGTTTTCGACGGCGAACGCATCGAGATTCCCGCCTCGCGCGTGGCCTCGGTGCAAGTGATCGTCCAGGAAGCGGTTACGGCCTAAGCGCTCACCCGGAAAAAGAAAAAGCGCCCGTCTCCGGGCGCTTTTTTGTTTTTACCTGACTCTTACGCGATCAGGTCGCGCTCGACCATGATCGAACGCGGATCGATCAGGTGCTTGTTCAGCCCGAGTTTTTCGGCCGGCACGCCCAGCGCGAACGCGACGAGCTGCGGAAGATGGAACGTCGGGAGATCGGTGCGTCCCCAGCGCGAAGCGGCATCCTGCTGATAGCCGTCGAGCGCAAGGTGACACAGCGGGCAAGGCGTGATGACCGCTTCGGCGCCCTTGTCTTTGGCCATGCGCATGTTCTGGCCGACCATTGACGTGGCGACGCCGTCTTTTTCGAGTTGGATGTGGAAACCGCAGCAGCGGGTCTTGCCGGCGTAGTCCACCGGTTCGCCGCCGAGGGCTGCAACGACGTCTTCCAGCGAATGCGGATTACGGGCGGATTCCCAGCCGTTCACCTTCTCCGGACGAATGATGTGGCAGCCGTAGAACGGAGCGACTTTCAGACCGTTGAGCGGCCGCACGACCATCTTGCGCAGATTGTCGAGACCGATGTCGTCGATCAGCATCCACAACAGGTGGCGCACCATGACGCCGCCGTTGTACTTCGCCCCGAACTTGCCGAGGATGGAGTTGGCCTGCGTCATGCGCTCTTCGTTCTCGAGCAACTCTTTGTTGGCGGCGCGCATGTGGCCCGTGCACGTGGAGCAGATCGTGATGACGTCGTCGAGGCCAAGCGCTTCGGCTTGGGCGTACGTGCGGGCGTTCAGCACGCGCGCGATGTCGCGGTTGGTGTCGTTGACGACGGACGCGCCGCAGCACGACGCCGCGGTGAGCTCGATCAGTTCGATTCCAAGTTTATCCGCCAGCAGCATCGTGGAGTTGAAGAGCTCTTTGCAGCTCTCTTTCGCGACGCAGCCGGGGAAGAAGCCGTAGCGTTTCGTTTCGGCGCTGTGGCTGCGCTTATGCGAATCGGCCGGCCGGTCTTCGGGCAATAGGGTGGCACTCATTAGCTAACCGGGACCTCCAGGGAATCGAAAATGGTACGGACTTCGTCGACCTTCGGAATCGGCTTGACGAACGGCGGAGGCAGTTTGCCTTTGGCCGCCATGCGCAAGCCGAGCGGAGCGACTTTGAGCAAACCGCGGAAGTTGAAGCGTCCGACGGTGCCTTGGATAACTTCGGTTTCGGCCAGCATGCCGGTCTGCTTCACCGTCTTGTTGACGATGAGCGCGTGACGCGGGCCGCGTTCGTTCATCATGACGCGATCTTTGATCGTGGCGCGTTTCACGTCCACGATCCGATCGTTCGGATCGACGTGTTTGGGGCAGTACGAGCACGCGTAGCAGTGCGCGCACAGCCACAGGTAATCTTCGTTGATCTGCGCGAGGCGCTCTTCGCGTTTGGAGTCGCGCACGTCTTCGATGAAACGGTAGGCGTACGCGATCGCTGCCGGGCCGGCGAACGACGGGTCGACGCTTACGACCGGACAGAGAGCGTAGCAGGTCGCGCACATGACGCAGTTCGCGACGTCCACGAGTTTCTTCATGTCCTCGGGGCTGACGCGGCGCTCGGTCTGGTGATCTTCGTCCTTATCCGCGGGCTGGAGATACGGTTTGAGACGCGTGTACTTGTCCCAGAACGGATCCATGTGCACGACGAGATCGCGCATCGGCTGGAAGTTGGGCATGGGATCGACTTGAATGACGCCTTGCTCGTCCATCACCGTGTTGCACGGCGTCTTGCACGCGAGACCCGTCACGCCGTTGATGTTCATCGAGCACGATCCGCAGATCGCGGAGCGGCACGAGCGGCGGAAGCTGATCGATCCGTCGACTTCGGCCTTCGCCGTTTCCAGCGCGTCGAGAACCGTCATCGTTTCGGGCACGTCGACCGCGACAATGTCGCGGTGCGGCACCGAATCGACGGCCTCGTCGAAGCGGAAAATGTCGAGTTTAATGTTCGCCATGAATTAATACGTCCGTACTGTGGGTTGCCACTTGGTGATCGTGACTTTGCGCGAATAATCGAGGCGCGGATTCTTACCCTGTTCGCGCCATGCCAGCGTGTGAATCATCCATTTTTCGTCGTCGCGCTCGGGATAATCCGTGCGAGCCTGTGCTCCGCGGGATTCCTTGCGTGCGAGCGCGCCGTTGGCTACGCACATTGCCGAGTCGATCAGATAGTCGGTTTCCATCGTGTTGACGAGGTCCGTGTTGAACGTTTTCGACTTGTCCATCACGTAAACGTTTTCGTCGAACTGCTTGCGGATTTCGAGAAGTTGATCCACGGCTGACTGCAGCTGCTCTTCGTTTCGGAAGATGAAGACGTTGTCGCTCATCACCTTGTTCATCGCGGCGCGCAGTTGCGGCGCGCGGGTGCCGGACGATTTGCCCATCCAGTTCGCGATGCGGTCTTGTTCTTGCTTGAGCGTGCGTTCCGAGGGCTTGACGCTGCCGACGTTTTTGATGTAGTCGCACGCGTGCTTCGCGGAGCGGGCGCCGAACACGATTGTTTCGAGCAGCGAATTTCCGCCCAGGCGGTTCGCCCCGTGTACGCTGGGCGAAGCGACTTCGCCCGCCGCGTAGACGCCGGGAACGCGCGTGGCGCCCCAGATATCCGTCTCGATGCCGCCCATGGTGTAATGCATGCCGGGAAGAATCGGAATCGGCGAGTCGATGGCGTCTTTGCCGGTCGCGTCCAGGGCGAGTTCGCGGATCTGCGGCAGACGTTCCAGGATCTTTTCACGTCCGAGGTGGCGCAGGTCCAGCAGCACGCAGCCGTCGATGCCGCGGCCTTCCAAAATCTCGGTCCACTCCGCGCGGGAAACGACGTCCCGCGAGGCTAGTTCGCCTTTGTTCGGCGCGTACTTGAACATGAAGCGTTCGCCGGCCGAGTTCAGCAGATACGCGCCTTCGCCGCGCGCCGCTTCGGAGAGCAGCACGCCGTTCTCTTTGAGCGAGGTGGGATGGAACTGGACGAACTCCATGTCCATCATCGGGATGCCGGCACGGAACGCGATCGCCTGACCGTCCGCAGTCGAGGCGTATCCGTTCGTCGTCTTGGCGTACATGCGGCCCGCGCCGCCTGTCGCGAAGATCGTCGCTTTCGCATTGATCAGCTCGAGTTCGCCGTTGCGCATGTTGTACGCGACAACGCCGGTGCCTACGCCGTCTTCAACGCAGAGCGCCGTGCAAAAATACTCTTCGTACACTTTGACGTTGAAGCGCTCGAGCTGCTCCCACAACGTGTGCAGGATCACAAGACCCGTGACGTCGGCCGAGTAGCAGGTACGCGGAGCGCCCGCGCCGCCGAAGGGCCGTTGCGCGATGCGGCCGTCGGGGAGGCGCGAGAAGATGCAGCCGCGGTGTTCGAGCCAGATGATCTGGCGCGGCGCGTCCTCGCACATCGCTTCGATGGCGTCCTGATCGCCGAGATAATCGGAGCCTTTGGCCGTGTCGAACGCGTGGTTCTGCGGCGTATCCTCTTCGCGGTTACCGAGAGCCGCGTTTATGCCGCCTTGCGCGGCGCCGGAGTGGCTGCGCACCGGGTGCATTTTACTGACGATGGCAACGTCGGCACCGCGTTCGGCCGCTTCAACAGCGGCGCGCATGCCGGCCAAACCGCCACCAATGACGACGACGTCGTGGTTGATCACGTGGACCTTTCCCGGGATGTGGAAATCGTTTTCTTCTTTATACTACTCCCGGTAAAAGGTCCCCCATGACCTTAGTGGCACGGTCGGGCAGGCGCTAGACGCCCACCAATTCTTCAGCCGCTTCCTCGACCGCATGAAGCTTCGGGCCGAGCTCGGCCTCGAATCGAATCGCTTCCGCGCGGATCAGCGCCGCAACGCAGGACGCTTGGATGAGTTCGTGGTTGGAGACGAGCTTCTCTAGGTCGTCCGCGTGTTCGCGAAGGCGCAGAAAGGGCGTCGTTGCCGCTCG
>JAICWY010000003.1 GCA_025934645.1 Vulcanimicrobiia bacterium | reverse complement strand
GTATTGTTGAAGGTTTGGTTCCCGGACACCGACACGTTGTACTGTTGCCCGGCCTGCGTCATGCCTTGCACGCCTGCATTTACGGAAGCCGTTTTCTGGACGATCGGTCCGAAGTTCGGACCCGCGAAGAACGCGTTCTGCGGCGCTTGCGCGGAATATTGATACTGCGGTTCGACCGAGAGTTGCACGTCGTAAGCACCGCGCGCGGCTTCGATCTGATACTGCGCGATGCGCCGGTTGGCTTGCGCGATCTGCAACTGTGGATTCTGCGCGAGCGCCATGCCGATCGCATTCTCGAGCGTGATGCCGACGAAAAGCTGCTGCGTTACGCCGACGATGCCCGGCGGAGGCGGCGAAGTTTTCGGTGCGGCGTAACCCGGCGCAACGGCCGGTACGGCCGGCAGCTGTGGCGAGGGCACCGGCGTCGGCACCGTCGCCACTGCGGCAAGGATGAGTGAAGAAAACAGATGCACCTTTGAACTCCTATTCGACCGTTACAGGGCCGCCCGCGCGGGGACGGCGCATGAGCACGACGAGCGGCGCAAGCACGAGCGTAAGAATCGCCGTGAGCCGCGCCGTATCGGCGTATGAAAGAATGTAAGCTTGCTGCGTCACAAGATTAGCGAGATGCTGCAATCCGGTGACGGAATGCTCGCCGCCGTTGCCTTGCAGGAACTGCTGCACCGCTTGCGCATGCAGCGTCACCGCGCTGCCGAGATCTGCCTGGTGATGCGTGACGCCGCGAACCAGCACCGTAACGAGCACTGCCGTTGCAATGCTGCCTCCGACCTGGCGCGCCAGATTGAAGAACGCCGCCGCCGACGCCGCATCTTTGGGCGGCACGGCGCCGAGCACCGCAATCGAAAGCGGTACGAAAATCTGCGAGAGGCCGACGCCGCTGACGATGAGCGCGGCGCCGAACGTCCAGAACGAGGAATCCGACGTCGTCACGCTCGCGAGCATCCAATTCGAGACGCCGAGCAATACGAACCCCGTAAAAACTTGCCAACGCGCGTCCAATCGCCCGCGCATCGCGAGGACTGCAGCAAGCGGCGTCAGGATGCCGATGGCCGCCGCGCGCACCAGAATCGTCTCGCCCGAGAGCGTCGCCGTAAAGTTCAGCGAGTTCTGTACGTACTGCGGCAGAATCAGCACCGAGCCGTAGAGGCTCACGCCCAGCGCCGCGCCCAATAAACTTCCGACCGCGACTTCGCGATAGCGCAGCACGTGCAGATCGACGACCGGAAAGCGCGATCGCAGCGTCCGGAAAACAAAGCCCACGAGCCCGCCGGCCGCCAGGAGCGCGAAGATGCGGATGTTGGGATCGGCAAACCAATCGAACTGCTGCCCCTGATCGAGCACGTACTGCAGCGATCCCAGTCCCATCGCGAGCAAGCCGAGTCCCACCCAGTCCAGGCGCTTGTTCTTCTGCGGCGCGGACGGATTGCGCAGCACGGCGTAAACCGCAGCGGCCGCAAGCAATCCGACCGGAATATTGATGAAGAACGCCCAGCGCCACGACGCGTTGTCGGTGATCAAACCGCCGAGCACCGGTCCCAGCGCCGGACCGACGATCACGCCGAGCGAGAAGATCCCTTGCGCCTTGCCTTGCTCTTTCAGTGGATACGTTTCCCGCAGAATCGCTTGCGAGGTGGAGATCAATCCGCCGCCGCCCACGCCTTGCACGAGCCGCCAAAACACGAGCTCGCCGAAACTGCCGGAGAGTCCGCACATGACCGATGCGAAGGTGAAAAGCAATATCGAGGTGATGTAATAAGCGCGCCGCCCGAAGCGTTCTTGCAGCCACGGTGAGATCGGAATGATCACGACATTGGCGATGATGTAGCCGGTGACGACCCACGCGCCTTGGTCGACCGAGACGCCGAAGTTGCCTTGAATATTCGGCAGCGCGACGTTGACGATCGTGGTGTCGATGATTTCCAGCAGCGTCGCGGTGATGACGGCGAGCGAGACGATCGCGCGGCGCCAACCGTATTCGACGACCGGGCTGTAAGCCGGCTTACGCTGATTCGAAGGCGAGCCGGGGCGGGACGGGTGGCCATGAGAGACCACCCGCCGCGCCTGATGCACCGAGTCCATCGTTACTTGACGAGAACCGACGCTTCGACCGACATGCCGGGGCGCATCGGATACTTCGCGAAATCGGTGTCCTTGTCGAACGCGATCTTCACCGGGATGCGCTGCGTCACTTTGACGAAGTTGCCCGTGGAGTTCTGCGCCGGCACGAGGGCGTACGTGTTTTGCGAGGCGGGATTGATCGAATTGACCGTGCCGTGGAACGTCACGCCTTTGTAGGCGTCCACTTTGAGGTCGACCGGCTGTCCCGGATGCATGCTGCCCACTTGCGTTTCTTTGAAGTTCGCCGTAATGAAGACCTGATTCGGAATCAGCGTAAGCAGCGTGAGGCCGGGGCTCACCGTCTGTCCGACTTCCACGCTTTTCTCACCGATGTAGCCGTCGCTGGGCGCGTAAATTTTCGTGTTCGCGAGATTCTGCTCTGCGATGTCGAGTGCCGCGCGCTGTGCCGCGATCTGCGCGGGCGCCTGCGCTTGGCTCAGTTTGCCCTGCGCCGTCTGAACGCCGCCTTGCGCCGCGCTCACCGCGGCTTGCGCCGCGCCGATTTTTTGCTGCGCCGCATTGACGTTCGCCGCAGCAACATTGACGTTGTCTTCCGCCGCGCGGTACTGCGATTCGGCTTGCGCGTACGCGGCCTTCGCTGCGTCGAGCTGTTGACGCGGCACGTCGCCCGAATTGACCAGCGACTGCGTACGTGAGAGGTCCGCTCTCGCGCGTTGCGCCGATTCCCGCACGCCCGGCAGCGCCGCTTGAGCTGCCTGCAATTGCGCTTGAGCGGCTTCGACTCCCGATTGCGCCACAGGCACTTGCGCCGCCGCACTTTGCACGTTGGCCTGCGCCTGCGAGACGCCGCCGCTGCCTTGTGTGATGCCCGACTGCTGATTCTCGAGCGCCAGCTGCAGATTCGCCTTCGCCTGCTCAACCGCGGCCGTTTCGGTCGCGTTGTCCAGAACGATCAGGAGCTGCCCCTTCTTCACCGGTTGGTTCGTGTCGACCAAGATCTGCTGAACTCGTTCGCCGATCTTGCTGGTCACGGCGACGGTGTTCGCGTCCACCCGCGCGTCGTCGGTGCTTTGGTGACGGCTCGCGTAGCTGAAATACTTGACGCCCCAAACGATCGCCGCGATCAGCACGAGCGCGCCGATGATAATGAACAACGGGCGCATGTTGCGCTTCGGTTCTTCGGCGACCCGCAGGTCGGGCATATTCGTCTGTTCGCGCTCGCGCGTATCCATGTTGTCTTCGTTACTTCTTTCTTACGCCGTTGAGGAAGGTATTGATTTGAAAAGTGAGGACCTCGTCCATGCTGTAGTCCAATTCGGGAAACTTGTTCCGGCCTAAGACCTGAGCAAAGATCATCCCCATAAAGAAGCGCGCCAGCAGCGCGGGATCGCCTGCTATTTGGCCGTCTTCCACGCGCTTGGCCATATAGTCCGTGATGATCTGTTTGATCGCCGCCGGGCCGCGCCACGCGGCATCGCCGACCGCTCTATCGGTCTCTTCGTCGGCAAGCGACATGATGATGAGATCGCGGATCTGCTCCATTCGCTCGCGCAGCGCGTGACCGATGCGGTGCAAGTCGGCTTCCAAATCGCCGTCCAAACTCGCGAGAAGCTCTTGCAGCGGCAGAGCCGCGCAATAGTGCTCGGCGCATGCTTCGATGAGAGCATCCTTGTTGCCGAAATGACGGAAAAGCGTTGCTTCGTTCACAGCCGCCAGTTCGGCGATTTCGCGCGTAGTGGTGCCGCGGCGTCCTTTTTTCGCAAAGAGCTGCCGGGTTGCGGCGAGGATGCGGTTGCGCGTTTCTTCCGGAGAGCGCGGCGCTTGCGGTTCGATTTGCATATTACTTCTTCGTGAACACCGCGTCGTTGACGGCGACGTTCGTTTGATACGCGCCGTAGGTCGCATCGGCGACCGCGTGGACGCGCGGAATGCGGATGTCGGCGTGCTGTCCGGCGATGACCTCGTATCCGCCTTGCTGTTTAAAGGTTTGCGTCATGACGATGCTTCCGCCGTTGGCGTAATGCCATTCCATGCGCGCAATTTGATAGGTCGCCGGATCGACGTACGCAACCGTGTCCTTGATCTGGTCGCTGCGGATCTTTTTGGTCATGCGCAGCGCGAAATACGGCTTACCGTCCACCGATTGGACGCCGCTGTACGAAATATTGGAATCCTTCTGCCAGCTCGCCGGGTCGCCGATATCGCCGAACAATTTGTCGAAGCCCTTGGCATATGAGGGAACGCGATCGAACACGACTTCATAGTTGTCGGGGCGCTTGTAATACGACGTCCCGTCGAGCTTAGGTGACAGCCACGGGAAGCTCAGCATCCGGACGTCGACGTGCACCCGAGCTTGAAACGTCTGCAAGTTCGGATTCCGCTCTTCAATGCGGGCGAGAATGGTACGCGCGTCTCCGGGCGTAACAGCCGGCGCGGGCGAGGACGAAGGCGCGGCGCCGGCGGCAAGTCCGGCGCTTAGTGCGAGCGTGAGGGCGGCCGCGAGCGGCCTGAAAATCTGTGCGTTCATGGCTTTCAATGAGTGCAAGTACGTACTTGCACGCACATCCTAGCATACCGCTCGCGTGTGTGCAAGTACTTACACGCATCTCTGTCGAAAGCGCCTGCGTGCTCACTACCGACATTGTTTTACAGGCTGCCGGCCAGGCCGGCCTCGAGGCCCTATCGTTCGTATTAAAGCGGCTGGACCGCGAAGAAGGCGCCGTCTCGGTAGATCCTGACCGCGCGCTCTATCCGGCCAGCATGTTGAAGACGCCGCTCGCGCTGGCGGTCTACTCCCTGGTCCAAGCAGGCGAGTTCCGGCTTACAGACGCTTTTGAGGTCACCCAAGCGAACATGACCGTCAACGATAAGCCGTCGCCGCTGGTCCCCGGATACCGCGCGCCGCTCGGAGAGCTGATCGAGCTCATGATCACGCGCTCGGATAACGTCGCTACGAACATGCTGTACGACGTCGTAGGCCGCGGACGCGCGACGGAGATCGTCCAGCGTGAGTTCGGATTGAAGAACACGGCGTTCCGCCGCAAACTCTCCGGCAGCCTGCCCTTGATTGACGATCCGGAGTGGGACGGCACACACCGCAACACGCATCCGGCGAGCGACGCCGCAGCGCTGTACGAACTGATCGCGCGCGATCGCGTACCATTCGCGCGTGCCCTGCGGGAAACGCTGGATCGCCAGGAGTGGAACAACAAACTTTCCGGCGCGTTACTCCCCGCAGACCGCTTCGCGCACAAGACCGGAGACACCGATGAAGTGACGCATGACGGCGGGATTCTCTATACCGCAGAGGGCGCGTCGTACGTCATCGTCGTCTACACCGGCATGGAATCGACCGATGAAAATAACGCGCGGTTCGCGCCCTTTATGCGCGCGCTTCGCGCATCTTTGTAGTGCCGCGGAAGGTCGTTTGTTCCTAGCGCTTACCTACTTGCGGGAACCGTGATAGCCGGCTTTAGAGGCGTCGCTTTCGCACATGTACTTCCCATGCTTGGTGCGGCCGTAGTACGGATCGCCGGCGAGATGGAAGACGTGGCTGCGCTCGTTCACCCAGACCGGCTGCGTGCCGCCGCAGTCCATTCCGGCGGGAACCGGCGCCATCGCACCCGAGGCGGCGGCACCGTTCGACGACTGCATTCCGGCGGACGAGGCATAGGGCGCAGGCGTAATTGCGGTACCTGTGCGCGAACTTTTCTTTTCGCCGCCGCACGCGACGAGGGAGAGTAACAGGAGTGGGACGACAGCGTACTTTAGGGTCATCGTGGTCCTCCTACAGGTGAAGTTGCGTTACCAAAGATTCCAGGGCCTGCAGCGCACCGGCGGGCGGCGCATCGTTCTTTTGTCTCACGCGGACTCCGCCGACGACCGTTTCGAGCACGTCCCCATTCTCCGCCCGATAGACGACGTGATTGGGCAGCGGGATCCATGGATCCACGTTGGCGACGTCGAGAACGATGTAGTCGGCGAACGCGCCCGCCGAGAGTTCCCCGGCATCAACCCGCAGCGCAGCCGCGCCTTGCGATGTGCCCAGGCTCAGGGCGGCTTGCGCGCCGAGCGCGCTACCATCGAGCTTCGCGATCTTCTGAAGCAGTGACGCCGCGCGCATCTCTTCGATGATCGAAGGCCTGACGTCGGCATCAGTGCCCAGGCCCATGGTGACTCCGAGCGCCTGCAGTCCGCGTACATCGCAGATGCCGTCGCCCAGATATTGGTTCGTCATCGGATTGTGCACGACGCGAGCGCCGCGATCGGCGATCCGGCGTTTTTCATCTTCCGTAATGTAGATGGCGTGAATCGCAACGGTGCGTTCGCTCAGTGCACCAAGTTTATCGAGCAGCGCGATCGGCGTCGCGCCGAAGCGCTCGAGCGTTTCCGCGCCTTCGTACTGCGCTTCGGCCACGTGTACGTGCAGCATGCAGTCGCGTTCGCGCGCGAACTGCGCCGCCGCGCGAATCATATCGTGCGAAGCGGCGTGCAGCGAGTGCGGCGCGACGCAAATGTGAACGCCGGGAAACGCCTCCATCAACGCTTCGGTACGCGAGCGCGCGTCTTCGATGCTCTCACGGAAGGCAGCCGGAGCGTAATCCGCATCCATCCACGTACGGGCGAAGACTAGGCGAATGCCCGCGTCGTTGGCCGCCCGGATGGCCGCTTCGGCGTGCGCGTTTCCCGCGCCGTTGACATAAAAGAACTCCGCTACGGTGGTAATCCCGGCGGCGAGCATCTCGTCGAAGGCAAGCCGGAACGTCCAATAGATCTGATCGGGGGTGAGATGCGGCACGATCTTGTAAAGCGCATCGCTGCGCCACCGTGCAAATGGTAAATCGTCCGCCCAGCCGCGCATCAAGATTTGATACGCGTGGCTGTGCCCGTTCACGAACCCCGGGATGACCAATTCATTCTCGCCGTAAATGCGCATCTCGGCGCCCGGATAGCGGCGCACTATTTCCTCGGCGTTTCCGGTGGCCACAATGCGCCCGTGCTCCATCGCGAACGCGAAGTCCGCCAGCACCTTGCCGTCCACGAGCGCGCGCGCGCATCGCGCCACTACGCTCACTCGGCGGGGATCCCCTTACGGTACACCGCAGCAGCAAGGTTGCCGCCGAACTGCCAACCGAACTCATCCGGCGACTCGATGCGCAGTAGGACCGCATCTGCCGTCGCGCCGGCGCGAAGCGTACCGGTATCGGCATGCAGCGATTGAGCCGCCGCAGCGGTAACGCCGTAGAGCGCTTCCGCAGCGGTAAGTCCGAAAATTTTACGGCCGAAGTACGCCACGGTTTGCAGATTGAAGCACGGCGAGGTCCCGGGGTTATAATCGCTCGCGAGCGCAACGCTGCCGCCGCGCTCCAACAACGCGCGTACCGGCGCGTGCTGCTGCAGGTCGAGATAGGCAATCGTCGCCGGACATGCGACGGTAACGATGCCGCGCTGCGCGATCGCCTCGACGTCTTCTCCGGTGATGCAGTTGCAGTGATCTACTGCATCGACGCCAATCTGCGCCGCCATTTGGGCGGCCGCGCCATACTGCATCTCGTCGCAATGCACGCGCAGGCGCAGTCCGTTCGCGCGCGCCGATTCCAAATAGCGGCGCGTTTGCTCCGGCGAGAAAAAACCCGGCTCGCAGAACGCGTCCGCGTAAACGGCACCATGGGCCTTTGCGACCGGCAAACACTGATCGATCAGGTAATCGACGTACGCGCGCTCGTCCCGAAACTCCGGGGGCAACGCGTGCGCGCCTAGGAACGTGGGGACAATCTGCGGCAGAGCGGCCGTGTCGCGGTGCGCCGATAGCAGATCGAGCAGATCCATCTCGCCCGGCGCGTGCAGGGCGTATCCGGTTTTTGTTTCCAGTGTCGTCGTGCCGTGCGTCAGCATCGTGCGCAAGCGCGGTTGCAGGTGCTGCCAGAACGCTGCGGGGTGCTCGAGCGCTTTGCGCGTCTGCGCGACTGTGTAGAGCATCCCGAGCGGCGCTTTTTCGCCGCGCTGCCGCGCCGCGAAATCCGGCTCGCGGTCGCCCGCAAAGAGCGGATGCGCGTGCGCGTCGACAAAGCCCGGTACGAGCACGCAATCCGGAAACTCGTGCACTTCCGCATCGCGATACTGCTGCGGCAAAGCATCAACGGCGCCGCACCAGACCACTCGCCCAAATTCAAAAACGACGGCACCGTCGTCGATGCGCCCCAAGGCCTCGAACGTCACGCCGTTTTGCGAGACATTTTCCACATTGGGAATAACCGTACGCGCTCTTACTACAAGCACGCCGCTAGCCACATCTTCTCATGCTAAGCGCTCGAACCACGCGCTATCGTCATGGTGAGCTTGTCGAACCACGGCCGAGCTTGTCGAGGCCTACAGCCGCCAATCAATCCCCTTTGAATCCGCCGTCTCGATCGCAATGTCGTACCCCGCATCTGCGTGGCGCACAACGCCCATCCCGCAGTCCGTGGTAAGGACGCATTCCAAACGTTCGCGCGCATCCTCGCTGCCGTCCGCAACGACGACCATGCCGGCGTGCAGACTGTAGCCGATGCCCACGCCGCCGCCGTGATGCACGGAGACCCAATGTGCGCCGGCCGACGCATTCAGCAGCGCGTTGAGAATCGGCCAATCCGCAATCGCATCGCTGCCGTCTTTCATGCTTTCCGTCTCGCGGTACGGCGAGGCTACGCTTCCGGTATCCAGATGATCGCGGCCAATCACGATCGGCGCCTTTAGTTCCCCCGAACGCACGAGTTCGTTGATGCGCAATCCGGCTTTCGCGCGATCGCCGTAGCCCAGCCAGCAAATGCGCGCGGGCAAGCCTTGGAACGACACGCGTTCGCGCGCGAGTTCCAGCCAACGCCGCAGATGCGCATCTTCGGGAAACAACTCGAGCAATTCTCGATCGCAGCGCGCAATGTCGGCCGGATCGCCGGAGAGCGCTGCGAAGCGGAACGGTCCGCTGCCCTTACAGAACAGCGGCCGGATGAATGCGGGCACGAACCCGGGAAAATCGAAGGCGCGCGTCACACCGGCGCGCTGCGCCATCGCGCGGATGTTGTTGCCGTAGTCGAAGACGACGGCGCCGGCGTCGAGAAAGTCGACCATCGCCTGCACGTGTTTGGCAACCGTCTCGAACGCGCGGCGCTCGTACTCTTCCGGGTCATTTTTGCGCAGCGCCACGGCTTCTTCGAGCGGCATGCCCATCGGCACGTAGCCGTTGATCATATCGTGCGCCGAGGTTTGGTCCGTTACCGCGTCGGGACGAAAACCGGCTGCAAAAAGCGCCGGGAATTCTTCGCCGGCATTGCCTTGATAGCCGACCGAAAGCGCTTTGCCGGCCGTGCGCGCTTCTTCAACCAAACGCAGCGCTTCGTCTCGCGAGTCCGCAACCACGTCCAGATACCGCAATTCCCGGCGGCGTTCCAGCCGCGAACGATCGACGTCGATGACGAGCGCGATCCCTTCGTTCATCGTAATCGCGAGCGGCTGCGCGCCGCCCATGCCGCCGACGCCGGCCGTCAAGCAGACGCGGCCATTGAGCGTGCCGCCGAAATGCTGACGCGCGAGCTCGGCAAACGTCTCGTACGTCCCTTGCACGATGCCTTGCGTGCCGATGTAGATCCACGATCCCGCGGTCATCTGCCCGTACATGATTAGGCCTTGCGCTTCGAGCTCGCGGAAGATCTTCCAATCCGCCCACTTCGGCACGAGATTCGAATTTGCAATCAACACGCGCGGCGCACGCGCGTGAGTCTTCCAAACGGCGACGGGCTTGCCGCTCTGCACGATTAGCGTTTCATCGTTCTTCAGGCGTTTCAGTGTGCGTACGATGGCCTCGAACGCTTCCCAGGAACGCGCGGCGCGTCCATTGCCGCCGTACACAACCAGATCTTCCGGACGTTCGGCAACGTCGGGATCCAGATTGTTCATCAGCATCCGCAGCGCGGCTTCTTGCGGCCAGCCTTCGCACTGCAGTTCCGTTCCCCGCGGCGCGCGGACGGTGCGGGAGCCTGCGACCGTGGAGCTCACGACGACTGTTTTCTTCCGGAGAACGCTCGCATCGTTCCGATGACGCCGGATGCGACCAATATGCCGCCGATGAACGCAATTGCGCCCGATAGCGGCCCGTTCGGAATGCGGGTGTCGACGAACAGCACTAAAATGGCAAGCGCGATAAAAACGTACCAATAGCGCTCGCCGAGATGGCGGTATTTGCACCAAAGCGCAATCATGCAGTCTCTCCGGTCAGCGGTGTGTTCATAGTTTTTTCGGCGGCGCGCTGTAACGCGCCCGAACGGATGAGTTCTCGTGCGGCCGCAATATCCGGCGCCGGAATGCGGTCGTCCGTCCACGGCGCGATGCGTTCGCGTGAGACATCGTATGCGGCTTGCGTGCCCACGCCCGACTTGAGCGGACGCCGGAAGTCCGTCGCAACCAGCGCGCCGAGCAGTTCGCACGCAAGCGAACCTTCGACATTTTCCAGCACGCGATCCAAATGCACCGCGGCCGTCATGCCCATGCTGACGTGGTCTTCTTGTCCCGCGGATGTCGGGATCGAGTCAACGCTGTTCGGCCATGCCAAACCTTTGTTCTCCGAGACCATCGCCGCAGACGTGTACTGCACGATCATCAATCCTGATTGCAATCCGGAGCGGCCCGTCAGAAACAGCGGCAATCCGCGTTCTTCGGCGTTGAGCAGCAGGTAGAGGCGCCGCTCGCTGATGCCGGCCAGTTCCGCAAGCGAAATCTTTAGCAGATCGCTCGCGAGTGCGACCGGTTGACCGTGGAAATTCCCGCCGGTGAGAAATTCGCCGTCCTCCGGAAACACAAGCGGGTTATCGGTGACGGAGATCGCCTCGATTTCGATGACGCGACGGGCATGCGCGGTCGCGTCGCGAACGGCGCCGTGCACCACGGGAATGCAGCGGTACGAATACGGATCTTGCACGCGCCCGCACTCGCGGTGCGATTCCATGATCTGCGATCCGGCCAGCAACGCGCGAAGATTTTCGGCAACGCGGCCTTGTCCGGGATGGGGACGCAGCGCGTTGATGCGCCGGTCGAAGACGCGATCGGTTCCCAAAAACGCTTCGAGCGACATCGCGCCGATGATGTCGGCGGCGGCCAGCAATTGCTCCGCGCGCAGCAGACACAGCGATGCGATGCCGGTCATGACTTCGGTGCCGTTCACGAGCGCCAGCCCTTCTTTTGCGCCCAGCACCACCGGCTGCAAGCCCGCAAGTTGCAACGCACGCGCGCTGCGCATGCGCTCTCCGCGATAGAAGGCTTCGCCCTCGCCGATGAGCGTAAGGGTCATGTGGGCGAGCGGCGCAAGATCGCCGCTTGCGCCGACGGAACCTTGGCGCGGCACGACGGGCGTAACGCCGCGATTTAGCAGCTCGATCAGCAGATCGAGTGTACTCTCGCGAATCCCGGAATGGCCCGCCGCAAGCGAACTTACGCGCAGCACGCCGGCCGCGCGAACGAATTCGACCGGGAGCGGCTCGCCTGTACCGGCGGCGTGACTGCGCACCAGATTGAGCTGAAGCTGCGCGGCGTCTTTGGGCTCGATTTGAATATTGGCCAGACGTCCGAAGCCCGTGGTGATGCCGTAGATCGCATCGCCGATCCCGAACTTCTCGTCCACAAGGCGGCGCGCGGCGCGCACGCGTTCGCGCGCGTTCTCGGTTACTCTCACGAGCGCGCCATCGCGAGCGACGGCGCCGATGGCTTCTAAAGAAAGGTGCTTACCGTCCAGATCGACGGTGGGAAGGGCGGCCGTGGTCATACGCGCCTGTACTTCCGGCCACGCCCCTTGCCGCCTCTTTCGGCTGCGCCTTAGAGCTTCGACCAGTCCGCTTTATGCGGCGTACCCCACGGCGGACCGCTTTGAATGACGATCTCCTCGCGGTCGCGCAGCGGAATCTTCGCCGGATCGCCCGTCCAGGTTTTACCGTTCACGGTCACCCGCAGCGTTTTGCCATGCGCGGCTCGGGCCGAGGCGGCCTGCGTGCGGCTCAGCGGCTCGCCCCAAATATCGAAGAACTGTCCGAGCGTAAACGTGCGCGTGACGGGCGATTCGATATGAATGATGCCGTCGGGCGTGTGAGTGTGCACCCAGTACAAACAGCTGCCGCCCTGCGGGATGCCGACCTGCGCGGGAATCTGCACGGCGCGTCCGCGGTTGAAGATCTGCAGATGCGTGTGAATGTGCTCGACCGCGCCTTCCATGCCTTGGCACTCGATGCCGTCGACGTTCAACCCGCCGAACATGCTTTGCGCCCGCACCGGCGCCTGCGCGAAAACGCCCGCCATAAGCGCCAGAACGGCTACGAAAACTGCGATCTTGACCTTCACGTAAAACCTCGCGCGGTGGAAAACGGGGATAACCCGTTAACGCAATGTGGATAAGAAAAAGTTCTTGTGGAAACGCTGTGAAAAGCGCTCCGAGGCTATTGCTACGACTTTTACCGGGTGATACCATGCAAACACTTCGAATCAAAAACGAAGTGCGCTGAACGTATCAGTCGCGACCGGACCATGTTGACGATGCAGCCGCTCGACGGCGATCCGAGTGAAACGGTCAAAGCGATTCGCAGCGTCAGTAAGGTTCTTTGATCGGAGCCGGACAGGCGAGCGAAAAGCCAATACGATACGAAGGCCCCGGAGTTTCACTCCGGGGCTTTTGTTTTGAGGAAGTGCGCCGCTATAGCACCCTATTTGCTGACGGGTAACTCGTACTTTGCGGCGATTTCGGCGACGAGCATGCGCAGGCGATCGCGGGCCGTCGAGGGCTGCACGATTTCGGCTTGCGCGCCCCAGCCGAGCACCCAGCGAATGATCTCGTCGACGTCGGCGACGTTGTACGAGATCTCGACCGAGCCGTCGGCTTGCCGCGCGACGTTGCGCTCCGCGACGATGCGGGCGGCAATCGCGGCCTTCGCTACGCGCGGCGCGAAGCGCACGCGCACTTCGGTCGTCGCGTCGCTATGCAGCACGCCGCTAATGGAACTCGATGCGAAGTCCTCGATGCTGAAGTTCGTGGGTTTGGTGTAGGTCTGCGTCAGCACCGTGAGCTCGCTCACGTTGTCGACCGCGAACGTGCGTTTGTCGCGGCGGTCATGATCGTACGCGACGCAGTACACGCGGCCGCCGCCGACGATAAAGCCGTACGGATCGGCCACCCGCTTGCTGCGGTTGCCTTCCTTGTCTTGGTATGTGAAGCTCACGCTGCGCGAGCTGCGCTCGGCTGACGAGAGCGTCCCGAAGATCTTCTCGCCGGCCTCGTCGAGCTGAATTTCGCTTAGGCGAAACGCGACCGACGGCGGCGACTGCATGCGCTCTTTCACGCCGCGGCCGGTCGATCCGACGATCTTCGAGGTGACCTCATCGACGTACGTGCCGATGGCGCCGCCCAGGCTCGCGCTAATGGCGCGCAAGGCGACCAAGCCGAACAGTTCGCTGTTGCTCAGCTCCATGCGCTTAAGGCTGTAGCCTTCGGTAAAGCGGTACGTGTTCGTCGCGCGATCGAAGTACCACGGGAAACCCGCATCGGCCAGAACGGCCAGGTATCGTCGCAAACTACGGGTAGAGGGACGGTGTTCGCCCTCGGAGATGCGGTCTTTCAGTTCTTCGAAAGAGAAACGGCCTTCGTCGATTGCATTGAGCAAGCGGACGAGCAAGACGATTTTCGGTTCGTTCGTACGTTCCATGCTGATTCGATTGTGCCACCGTGATGGCTACGCGGCCATCAAAATGGCCTCAAAACCGGGCTCTTCCCGTTGGTTCGGGCATTGGAACGGGCGGTGTCGCGCCCGGCGCGGGCGTAGACGTTGACTGCGGTTTTGGAAAACAGCCGTCGGCCGCGGTGATCGCCGGCGTGACGGCTTCGGGCGGCGTCGTCGTCAAACCGACTTCGAGCGGATAATTGGAGCCGCCGTCGGTCATGGTCTGCACCTGGATCTGCGATTTTCCGGACGCGGCCGCGAACGGCGGCCCAATTTGATACCGGTTTGAGACGCGCGCGCACCCGACTTGCACCAGCGCGCCGTTCACTAAGAAGCTGCTGCGCACGACGCCGCCCATCGGGCGTTCGTACAGATACACCGTCGCGGGATCGGCCGACGGATTCTCGACCTCGAACGTAAGCGTTCGCATCACGCCGTACTCGCCGTAATCGTGGCCGGTAGATGCCGGAGGATTCGCGAGTGGCGGCGAGGCCGCGCCGTATTGAAATTGCGCGTCCGGACCGGCGGTACTATAAGCGATGGTCTCCGTGCCGTATGCCGCAATGTTGAAGATGCCGGTGCGGTGATGTCCGTCGCCGGGCAACTGAGGACCGGCTGCGAATGCCGCCACGTCCTGCGCGCTCGCTTGCGCCGGCACCGCGACGACGGTAACCGTGACCGGCCCGCCGCTCACGATCCGTATGCCGATGTTGCCGGCGGCGCCGTCCAGCGGCTTCATTACCTGGAAATCATCGGCGATCAGCGGCGCGCCGGGCGTTACGTCGACGACGACGCCCTGGTTGCGGGGCTTGTACGTCAGAAAATCGCGCGAGACCGCATGTCCCACGCTCATCACGTCGATGTTCGGGCCCGCCGACGCGTCGATCAGCTGCACGGTCGACGTCTGCGCGCCCGCAGCGCTCAGCAGCACGAGCAAGCGGCGCGCATCCGCGGTGTTTTGGTGATAGTAGTAGAGGCGTGCCGGTGCTCCGGGATTGACGTGCGCCCGGTACAGCACGCCGTTCTGGACGATCTTCTCCGGATCGTCATCGTAGAACAGCAGCGGTGGTGCGAACGGATCGAGCGCCACGTTCTCCAGCGTCACGCTGACTTGCGCGTCGGCGTCGAGATACCGATCGCCGCCCGCAACGTGCACCGGCACCGGCACGCCCGCGGATGCGCCGGGTCCCAGGGAAGGCGGCAGACTGTACGATCCGATCTGAACGCTTTGCGGCGCAACGCCTTGCTGCAGCTGCACCGCTTTGAGCACGGCTTGCTGCAGTTGCTTCTGTAACCACGCTTGATCCACCGGATCTCCCGTGACGCGCAGCGCGATCGTTGCCGGTATCGTGGCGGCCGGCAGCGCGACGCGCAGAGGGATCTGCAAGCTTGCGCCCGTGCCGTCGTAAACGGTAATCGTCGCGCGTCCCGTTTGCGCACCGGCCGTAACGGTCAACGTGCGCGCGTTCTGGTCGACGGCGATCGTCGCGAGCGGCACGTCGATCGATGCGGTAACCGGACCGCTCGCATTACCGATGCTCACGCTTTGCGTCTGGCGCGGCTGCAGATTCAACGCGGCCGGCGTAGCGGTGAGCGCACTCGGCGCGGGCGACTCCGAAGGCAGCGGCGTTGCGCTTGCGGGAGCGGACGGCGAAGGCGATGGAGGCGGCGTGTAGATGGCGGGTGGGGTCGGCGGCGGCGTGACTTGCACGGCCAGTGCAAAGAACAGAGCAGGCAGATTCATCCGGTAACCCGGTTACGCGCCATGCGGCTTGCGGGCCTGCGGTCCCCGAATTACGATACGATTATGATCGCCTTCACGCCCGAGCAAGCCGGGCCGTTCCTTCAGCGCCTCGTCTCGGCGTTCAACGCAAGCGTACGGAACGGCAATTTTGCGACCTTCGTCGATTTATTTGCGGATGATGCCGTGCTCGAGTTCGAAGGCATCAACGATTACGGCCCGTTCACCGGTCACGCTGCGATCGCAGCAAAGTTCGCGACCGATCCGCCGGACGATCAGATTCACGTGATCCGCTGGAAAATGCAGGGCGCGCAGATCGTCGCGGAATTCAAATGGCTCGATATCCCCGAAGCGATCGGCGGCTGCCTCATCGTTACGCCGCGCGACGAGCGTATCGGGCACATCACCGTCGCGTTCGGAGGTCCGCACTGCGCGTTTCGTTAGCAGCTCGAGCAAGCGCCTCCCCGCTCCGGCGTTTAATACGACCGCGTACGCGGCACCTATAGATCATGAGCACGTGGCACGTTTGGGGCGATTACATGCATACGCTTCCCTTGGAGATCGGCAAGGCGAAGCGCGAAGACTGCGAGGAGCGCGCCGCGCGCAAAACCGCTGAAGCGAGCGGCTTCGATTTCGATAAGCGCACGCGCAACGGCTTCGAACCGTGGGCCGCCACGTTCGTTTCTGAAAACGATGACGGCCAAGAGTTCCAATTTGCCGCGTATCCGATCGTACGCGGCTGGCAGCGCGTCGGCTAGCGCAGCAGCGTTTGCGCCTCGCGCTCGAGCTGCGCGGCTTGACGCTCGAGCGTATCGAGCACCTGATATTGCGAGGACGCCGGCGCGGCGTCCGCGGCCGATGCCGTTCCACCCAGATATGCGAGCTTGCCGTACACCTGCTGCGGATAACGCAGCGCGTCTTCGCCTTCCGTCACTTCCGGCTCGTAGATCTTGTGCAGCAGCGCGTCGATCTGCGCGGCGTTGGCGGCCTTTGCTTTGCGGGCGTTGAGCGCGTCGATCGTTTCGCTGAGTTTACCGAGGTCGCCGCGGACGCGTTGCAAGAAGGCAAGTTGCGCGCGCAAGGCCGCCATGCTTGCATGGGACCGCGGATCCAAGCGGACAGCGAGGGTTCCCGACGCAACGTCGCGGCCGCTGCGCACCCGGACCGTGTAGGATCCCGGTAACACGAGCGGACCATCGAATCCGCCCTCGCCCCAAGGCACGTATTTTTTCACCGGATGCATCGGCTCGTATTGCAGATCCCACCACACGCGGTTGATGCCGGCTTGGGGTTTCTCCACTTTAAGTGTGCGGATCACGCGCCCGTTCTCGAGCACGTCCACGCTGACGTTTTTCGCGGTTGCATCTTTGAGATAGAAGTTTATGTCCGCTCCGTACTGCGGATCTTGGCCGCCCCAATTCGATTCGTTGAAGCTGCCGCGCATGTAACGGTATGCGGGCCGCGAGGTGAACAGATGCAGCGGCTCGGCAGCGATGCGATCGTTCAACTCCTGCAGCGGGCGCAGATCGTCGAGGATCCAGATAGCGCGGCCGTGCGTGCCGACGACGAGGTCGTCGAACGTCTTTTGCACCGTAAAGTCGTACACCGGTGCAACGGGCAGGTTATTCTGCAGCGCGATCCAGTGGGCGCCGTCATCGTACGAAAGCCACAGCCCCGTTTCCGTTCCCGCGTACAGCATGCCGCGGCGAACCGGATCGGCTTTGATCATGCGGCCGTAACTGTATGACGGCAAATCGCTCGCAATGGCGGTCCAGTGTTTGCCGTAGTCGTGTGTCTTGTAAAAGTGCGGCGCGCGATCGCCGGATTTGTGATAGTCGGCAACCATATAGGCGGTCGCGGGATCGAACGGCGAGGGATCGACGTAGTCAATGCGCGCCCATTTGCCAGGCGCGTCATGTTGTAAGGCCGCCGGCGTGACGTTCGTCCAATGCGCCCCGTTATCGCGCGTCGTCCAAACAAGCCCGTCGTCCGTTCCCACCCACAGTTCGCCGCCGCGCAGAGGCGATTCGGCGATGGTGAAGATTGTGTCGTAGTATTCAACGCTCGTGTTGTCGCGTGTGATTGCGCCGCCTGAGAATTGCTGGAACTGCTTCTCGTTGCGCGTGAGATCCGGACTCATCGCGCGCCAGGTTTGACCGCCGTTATCGGTCGCGAAAACTTTGTTGCCGCCCATGTACAAGCGGTGTGGATGCTCCGGCGAAATGGCCAGTGGTGAGGTCCACTGGAAGCGGTATTTGAGCGGCGCGGCCGGCCAGCCCATCGCATCTTCCGGCCAGACGTCGATCTCGCGCGCTTGCTGCGTGCGGCGATCGTACTGCGTGAGCGCGCCTTGATAGCCGTCGCCGTAAATCAAATTCGAATTCGCGCGGTCGAAGACAATCCAGCCGCTCTCGCCGCCGCCCGCGGAAAACCACGAGTTGATGGGGATGCCGCCGAATCCCAAGCTATTGCTGGGACCGCACGCGCTGCCCGAATCTTGCGTCTCCGAGCACACAGTGTATGGGTTGCGATCGTCGGTGTCGACATGGTATGCCTGCGCGACGGCGATGGGCGCATTCGTCCACCCTTTTGGCGCGCCGATGGTGATCTGCGCGCCGCCGTCGTCGCCGGCGATCATGCGCTGCGCGTCTTGCGGATCGATCCACAGCTGGTGGTAATCGCCGCCGCGCGTTCCGCGCAGCGTCTTCGCGGTCGCGCCGCCGTCTTTCGATTCCCACATCTGCACCGACATGAAATACACGTGGTCCGCATTTTTCGGATCGACGGTGAGCGATGTGAAGTAAAACGGACGCTGGTCGATGCCGTGGCTCTTGTTGACCAATTTCCAGGTCTTGCCCGAATCGTCGCTGCGCCAGAGCGAGCCCTCCGCCGACTCGATGAGCGCGTATACGCGCTGCGGTTTGTCCGGCGCAAAAGCGATAGCGATCCGGCCCGTTACGCCCGAGGGCAACCCGTTGCCGCGCAGACGCGTGAAATGCGCGCCGCCGTCGGTGGATTCATACAATCCGTCATTGGGGCCGCCGCTATTCAAATGATATCCGGTGCGCCAACCTTCCCACATGCCGGCCAGCACGTGATTTGGATTCGCCGGATCGATTACGACGCTGGACGCGCCGGTGCGATCGTCGGTATACAGGACGCGCTGCCACGTTTTGCCGCCATCCGTCGTGCGGTAAATGCCGCGCATCTCGCCCGGCTTGTACGCATCGCCGAGCGCTGCGACGAACGCGCGGTCCGGATTGGTCGCGTCTACCGCAATCTTCGCAATGTGGCCGCTTTGCTCGAGCCCGACGTGCTGCCACGTTTTGCCGGCGTCTGCCGAGCGCCAAACGCCGTCACCGAACGCGATATCGTTACGCAGATTCGCCTCGCCCGTGCCCAGGTACAGCACGTTAGGGTCCGAAGGCGCGACCGCAATCGCGTTCACCGAGCTCACCGGCTGCTTATTGAAGATCGATTCCCACGAAACGCCGCCGTCGGTTGATTTGAACAAACCGCCAAGGCCGCCCGCGTAGTACGTTCGCGGATCTCCGGCGACGCCCGCGACTGTGTCGATGCGGCCCGAGAGTGGCCCGATGTTGCGGAATTGCAGATTCGAAAAAAGCGATGGCGAGATTGCCATCAGCAGCACGGCGAGTATACGCATGGCGCGCTCTTCGGCAAACGCGCGTGCGCTACTCTATGTCAGCTCTTTGGCAGCTAGCGGCACGAAGCCGCGGCCTCGACGAGGGCGCGCGCGAGCGGCATCTCCATCGCCTGCTCCCGGTTGACGCGCGTCAGGAGCGCCCGGTACATCTGCCCCATCGTGCTGTTCATGAACAGATTGTTTTGCAGCAGCACGGGATTGGCGGCGTCGCTCTTACTTTGCAGCGGTCCGCCGCCTAGCGTTCCGACGTCGGGCAACGGCTTGCCGTTTGCCGACAATGCCCCGCCCAAACTCACGTCGCGGCTGTACAACCGGTCGAGCATGTACTCTTCGCTTGTACCGCTCAAAATGTTGAGCTCGTCGTTCTGCTGTTTTGCTACGCTAAGCAACTGCGCGCGAAGCGCCACGAGCCGCTGCTCGTCAGGCGTTTTGGCTTCTTTCGGAAAGCGCGTGGTATCGTTCAGCAACGCATCGATCTTCTGCAAATTTTTCACAATCGCGCCGTCGATCTCTTGGATGCGCGCCATATCGAGTACGACCGAAGCGTTGTCTCCGCTGGGCTGCGCTGCATGCATTGAGTTGAACGAGGATTCCAAAGGGCCGCCCATCACGAGGTCGTGAGCGGCCTTCAAAAACACGGGTTCGGTACGCTTGAAGAGATCGTCGTTCACGAGCACGCCTTCAACGCCGTGGCGGATATTATCGCCGAACGCGGTGCAAAACGGCGTGGAATGCACGCTTGTAATCGTCTTCAGCGGTGTCGGCGACGGCTGGGGCTGAACCGCGACGCTTCCCGCAAATGCAAGAGCCATCCACATCGACGCACACCTCTCGAGCGAACGTTTCCCGAATTATATCATGGCTGCAGGCCGCCTTATCGAAAAGCCCCGCCGGTAGAGGGCGGGACTTTTGGATTAGGTCGCGGCGTGTTCGGGTTCGCGTTGCGGGGGCGGTTCGATGCCGGGAATCTTGCTGAAGCGCAGTTTTTCCGGATTGTCCGGATCCACTTCGCCTAGAATGCGATCGCCCGCGCCGAACGTTCCGCGCAGCATCTCTTCGGCGAGTTCGTCCTCGACTTCGCGCTGAATCGCGCGACGCAACGGACGCGCGCCGTACTGCGGGTCCCAGCCCTTCTTGGCCAGCAGCGCCTTTGCTTCTTCCGAGACTTCGAGATGCATCTCTTGCGCCTTAACCTCGCGCATGACTTTCTCGAGTTCCAGGCCCACGATCTGCTCGATCTGCACGCGCGTGAGCTGATGGAAGACGACGATTTCGTCGAGACGGTTGACGAACTCCGGACGGAAGGTGTGCTTGACCTCTTCCATCACTTTGTTCTTCATGCGCTCGTACTGACGCGACTCGTCTTCGTCCGAGGTTTTGCTCGTACGGAAACCGATGTCGGTGGTCGTTTGCAGACCCGTCGCGCCGACGTTCGAGGTCATGATGATCACGGTGTTCTTGAAATCGACCTGACGGCCCTGAGAATCCGTCAAGCGTCCGTCGTCGAGCACTTGCAGCAGCAAGTTGAAGACGTCCGGATGGGCTTTTTCGACTTCATCGAGCAGCACGACGGAGTAGGGGCGGCGGCGCACCGCTTCGGTGAGCTGACCGCCTTCTTCGTATCCGACGTATCCCGGAGGCGCGCCGACCAGACGCGAGACCGCGTATTTCTCCATGTACTCCGACATGTCGATGCGGATCATGGATTCGGAATCATCGAACAAGAACTCGGCGACGCTTCGCGCGACTTCGGTTTTACCGACGCCGGTCGGCCCCAAGAACATGAACGATCCGATCGGACGGCTCGGGTTCTTCAGACCGGCACGCGAGCGCCGGATGGCGCGCACGATGACGTTGATGGCTTCTTCTTGGCCGACGACGCGCTTATGCAGCGACTGCCCCATGTTGAGAAGCTTCTCGGTTTCCGCCTGCGCAAGTTTGCTGACCGGAATCTTCGTCCACGAGGAGACGATGTGCGCAACGTCTTCCTCGGTGACTTTGACGACCTTGTCGCTCTGCGCGCGCTTCTCTTGCCACTCTTGCTCGAGCCGCGCTTTCTCCAGGCGGACCTTCTCTTCTTTATCGCGCAACGCGGCCGCTTTGTCGAACTCTTGCGCTTTTACGACCGCTTCTTTTTCCGCGACGACTTTGCGCAGCTGCGCTTCGATCTCGCGCACCTCCGGCGGAGGCAGCGTGGCCTGCAGACGCACGCGCGATGCGGCTTCGTCGATCAGGTCCACGGCTTTATCGGGCAGGAAGCGATCGGTGATGTACCGGTCGCCTAATTTCGCGGCGGCCGCCAGCGCTTCGTCGGTGATTTGCACTTTGTGGTGCGCTTCGTAGCGGTCGCGCAGACCCTTGAGAATCTCGATCGTTTCCTCGACGCTCGGCTCGCCGACCATCACCGGTTGGAAACGGCGCTCCAGCGCTGAATCTTTTTCGATGTGCTTGCGGAACTCGTTGAGCGTCGTCGCGCCGATGCACTGCAGCTCGCCGCGCGCAAGCGCCGGCTTGATGATATTGCTGGCGTCGATCGCGCCTTCTGCGGCGCCGGCGCCGACCAGCGTGTGCAGTTCGTCGATGAAAAGAATGATCTCGCCGGCGGCGCCGCGGATCTCGTCCATGACGCGCTTCATGCGCTCCTCGAACTCGCCGCGGTATTTCGTGCCGGCGACCAAACCCGCGAGGTCGAGCGTAATTACGCGCTTGTCGCGAAGGGGCTCGGGAATGTCGCCCTTGATGACGCGCTGCGCCAGACCTTCGGCGATGGCGGTTTTACCAACGCCCGGTTCGCCGATGAGCGCCGGATTGTTCTTAGTGCGCCGCGAGAGAATCTGAATAACGCGTTCGATTTCGCTGGCGCGCCCGATCACCGGATCGAGTTTGTTCTCACGTGCCAGCGTCGTAAGGTCGCGGCCATACGCATCGAGCGTCGGCGTTTTACTCTTGCCTTTGGGGGCCGGCGGCTGACCTTCCGCGCCGAGCAGCGAGGTCGTTTGCACGCGGACCTTCGCGGGATCCACGCCAAGGTTCGTCAGCACGCGCGCCGCGACGCCCTCACCCTCGCGGATGAGGCCGAGCAGCAGATGCTCCGTGCCGATGTAATTGTGATTGAGTTGGCGCGCTTCTTCGAAGGCGAGCTCGATAACGCGTTTTGCGCGCGGCGTGAAGACCATTTCTTGCTGAACCGTCTGTCCGCCGCGCCCGACGATCGCCTCGACTTCTTGGCGTACTTTCGCCAAGTTAACGCCGAGCGTCTCGAGCACTTTTGCCGCAAGGCTCTCGCCCTCGGAGATGATGCCGAGTAGAATGTGCTCGGTACCGATGTAGTTATTGCCGAGCCGCTGCGCCTCTTCTTGCGCGAGAACGATACTTCTGCGCGCTCGCTCGGTGAACGGTTCCCACATTGACATGGTCTACTTTTGTAACTCCTTCGTGCCGGCGCCGGACCTTAAGGCTTCCTACTCGTCTATACCCGCCCAGGGTTCACTCTTTGGTTCGGTATCGGTAACAACGCTTAACCCCGACACCTGGGTGATTGGTTACAAACTGAAGCGCACGCCTACGAATCCGGCAGTCGAGCCGCTCGATTGCGTCTGCTTATAGAAACGGAATTCGATGGAAGTAAGTGGCGCAATCGACTTGCCGGCGAAAATCGTAAAGATCGTACCGGTGCTGCGATCGCTTGATAGGTTACCAATCCCGGCGCCCGCCCCGATGTATGCCCCGCCGAAGCCGCCCCCGGTAAAGCCGCGGATCTCGGCCGTCGCCGCGTACCCGCCCTGGCCCGTGAACGGCACTAATAAGGAACCTTGCACCTCGAGCGGCACCGCGGGAATCGAGGCGCCGGTGCTGACGATGCCTGCCAGCCCGCTAGCCGAGGGAGATTTCTGTACGTAGCCGCCGCCGGCAACCGAGACGGCTGCTCGGGCGGAGACCGGTAACGCGCCCAGCGCAAGCAGCGTTCCGAGAATGAGGGGACGAGTCATTCGCATGGGCGGGGGGTTCGCAGGCGGTGTCCGCACGCCTCTCCAACCTCTGCACTATGCCAACCGTCGAGCAAGTGCGCGAGTCGCTTCAAAAAGTCAACGACCCCGAACTCAACATTCCGATTTTGGATTTGGGTTTGGTTTACGACATCGCGGTCCAAGGCGACAGCGGCGAGCACGTCACCGTTACGATGACTTTAACCTCGCCGATGTGTCCCGTCGGACCGCTCTTCAGACAATCCGTTGAGGAGAACGTCAAATCCGTCGAAGGCGTGAAAAGCGTAAACGTGGATATCACGTTCTCGCCCCCGTGGGATCCGCGCGAAATGGCTACCGACGACGTCAAGATGATGCTCGGCATTTGGTAATCCCGGCGCTCAAACGTTTTGGTTTTGCGGTGGCGTTCGCGCTAGCCGCATGTAGTGGCAGTGGGGGCGGAACGCCGCCCGTACCGGCAAGTCCGGCGCCGCAGCCGAGCGCGACGTTTCCGCCGGAATCGTTCGCAAACGTCGCGCGCATCAGTACCGATCCGTTCACGAACGGCGGCAGCCAGCACGCAACGGAAGTCGAACCGTCCGCCGTCGCCAACGGCAATACGATCGTCTCCGCATTTCAAACGGGACGCTTCTTCAATCATGGTTCCTCGGACATCGGTTGGGCGACGTCACTCGACGGCGGCTCGAGCTGGCAGCACGGCGCTCTGCCCGGCACGACGCTGTACGCGCTTCCCGCAGGTCCGTACGATAGCATCAGCGATCCCGCCGTCGCATACGACGCGCGCCACAACGTCTGGCTGATCAGCGCGCTGCCCGTTTCATTTTCGAATGCGCCCGTTCCAGGCGTCGTCGTGTCGCGCTCGTCCGACGGCATGACGTGGAGCACGCCGGTGAACGTAACCGCCGCCAATGAAACGACGAACGATAAGAACTGGATAACGTGCGACGATCATACGGCCAGTCCGTTCTACGGTCATTGTTATATCGAATGGGACAGCTTTGCGGGCAACGGCACGATCTTCATGGGCGAGTCCAGTGACGGCGGACAAACCTGGGGCGCGCCGCTAAGCCCCTCCAGCACGGCAGGCGGCATCGGCGGACAACCGGTCGTGCAGCCCAACGGCACGGTGATCGTGCCGATTGACGATATCTACGCCCGCAATGTGCTCGCGTTCACCTCGAACACCGGCGGCGCATCTTGGTCGCCGACGACGTTAGCATCCGATATCGCGGACCATCAGGATGCCGGAAACATCCGCAGCTTACCGCTAATAAGCGCGGCAGTAGATGCGTCCGGAACGGTCTTTGTCGTTTGGCAAGATTGCCGCTTCCGCACGGGCTGCGCGGAAAACGATCTCGTGATGATCTCTTCGGCGAACGGGACGAGCTGGACCGCGCCCGCACGTATTCCGATCGATGCGATGACGAGCAGCGTCGACCACTTCATTCCGGGACTCGGAATCGAGCCCGGGACGAGCGGCGCGGGCGCGCACTTGGGATTGACGTACTATTCGTACGCGAACACCTCGTGCACGGCTTCAACGTGTCAGCTCTCGGCCAACTTCATCTCATCGCAAGACGGCGGCGCTACGTGGGGTGCACCGCAGTTGCTCGCCGGCCCGATGAGCTTGACGTGGATCGCGCAAACGATGGACGGCGCGATGGTCGGCGATTATATGGCGACCGTTTTCGCGAGCGGACGTCCGATCGGGTTCGTCACAGTCGCAACGCCGAACAACGGCACGGCATACGACCACGCCGCATACGCATCGAAACCCGGCGCGGTCACGACGCAATCGCTGGTCCGGCATTCATCCGCCGGCGAACGCCCCGTACCGGGCTACCACTCCGATCACCCGCCACGCCGGATTCATCCGTAAGATTGTTGCTCGCGGCCTCGTCATAACTCGGCCCGTGGTTCGACCGCTACGCGGCTCACCATGACAAGCCATTAATAGCATGCCTAACAGCATGCGTAGCGGCTCACGTAACGTGCGATTAATAGCATGCGCATTTTAGCGCAAAGGGTTGCTATGGCGCTCAGGCCTAGCTTGTCATGGTGAGCGCGCGTAGCGCGGTCGAACCACGGCCGAGTTATGACGAGGCCTGCTCGCCTTTCACAGCGGGATGTTGCCGTGTTTTCGTTTTGGGCGTTCGACGCGTTTGTTCGCGAGCATGTCGAGCGACTTTGCGATGACGCGCCGCGTCATCCGGGCTTCCACGATGTCGTCCACGTACCCGCGCTGCGCCGCGATGAACGGATTGGCGAAACGCTCGGTGTAGGTCTCGATCAGCTCTTGCATCTTCGCGTTTTGATCCTCGGCGGCTGCGATATCGCGGCGGAAAATCGTTTTGACGGCGCCTTCCGCGCCCATGACCGCAATCTCGGCGGTCGGCCACGCCACGTTCACGTCGGCGCGGATGTGTTTGCTCGCCATAACGTCGTACGCGCCGCCGTACGCTTTGCGCGTAATGATCGTAATTTTTGGCACGGTCGCTTCGGCGAATGCGTAGAGCAGCTTCGCGCCGTGCGTGATGATGCCGCCGTATTCCTGATCCGTGCCGGGTAAAAATCCCGGAACGTCGACGAACGTGACCAGCGGAATATTGAACGCGTCGCAAAACCGTACGAAACGCGCGGCTTTGATCGAGCTTTTGATGTCGAGCACGCCGGCAAGTACGTTCGGCTGATTGCCCACGACGCCGATCGCCTGGCCGTTCACGCGTCCGAACCCCGTGATGATGTTCTGCGCGTACAGCGGCTGGATCTCGAAGAAATCGCCGTTGTCCACAACCGGCACAATGACATCGTGCATGTCATAAGGTTTGTTGGGCGAGTCCGGCACGATGTCGTCGAGCTCGCGCACCAAACGCCCGGGATCGTCGTCCGTTGCAAAACGCGGCGGATCGTCCAGATTATTCTGCGGCAGATACGAGAGCAGCGCTTTGGTCATCTCGACCATCTCGTCTTCATCGGTGGCGGTCAGATGCGCGACGCCGCTCTTCGTGGCGTGCGTGGACGCGCCGCCCAGCTGTTCGAAGGTGACTTCTTCTCCCGTAACCGTTTTGATGATCTCCGGTCCCGTGATGAACATCTGCGAGATCTGTTCGGTCATGATAATGAAGTCGGTGATCGCAGGCGAATATACCGCGCCGCCTGCGCACGGTCCCGCGATGAGGCTGATTTGCGGAATCACGCCGCTCGCTTGCACGTTGCGCCAGAAGATCTCGGCGTAGCCGCCCAAACTTACGACGCCTTCTTGAATGCGCGCGCCACCCGAGTCGTTGATCCCGATCATCGGCGACCCGGTTCGCACGGCCAGGTCCATGACTTTGCAGATCTTCTCGGCGAAAACTTCGCCGAGCGAGCCCCCGAGCACCGTGAAGTCTTGCGAGAACAAAAAGACTTGGCGCCCGTCTATCGTCGCGCGCCCCGTTACGACGCCGTCGCCTAAAAATTCTTTCTCGTCCAACCCGAACGCGGTCGAGCGGTGGACGGCAAACTGGTCGAGCTCGATGAACGAATCCGCGTCCACCAGGGCTTCCACGCGTTCGCGGGCCGTGCGCTTCCCGCGCTGGTGCTGGCGGTCGATGGCCGCCTGACCGGCGGGCGCCAGAGCCTGCTCGCGCTTACGCAACAGTTCGGCGTACTTTTCCTCGTGCGTCTTCATCGCCGCATCCTTGAACGCAGCGCCGCTCTTGTCATCCTCCACCGGAAATCCGGCTGCCGGTCCAGAAGCCGCCGGCATGCGCAGGTTCTTCTACGCGCTCACCGCGGCGCTCGCGCTGCTTCCCCTGCCGCTCCGCGCAGAAAGCGCGGCGCCGGTCGTGATTACGGCTCAGCAGATCGCGCTGTTTCCGGATCGCAGTGTGCTGGTAGCGGACGGCGGCGTCTCGGTGCGCGGCACCGGCTTGCAGATCGGCGCGACGCGCGCCGGCTACGATCTGCGTGCCAACCGGCTCGTCGCGACGGGCGACGTTTCGGTCACGGATGCGTCGGGCACCCGGACCGGCTCCGGGTACGTCTACGACTTCGCCACGCACACGGGAAAGTTCGTGAGGAACGCGGTCGTTCCGGAGATCGCGCAAACCGAGGCCGTGGCTGTGGCACAGCAAGTCGAACTGCGCCCCGCGCAATCGATCGCGTTCAGCAACGCGCAGGTGCGAAGCGGCACAGCGTTTACACTCGTTGCCGCATATACGTATTCCATACCGCCGCCCACGGCGAAGAACTTCGGGTATTCGCCGGTACCGTCGGCGGCGCTGGAGTATCCGTTTCTGCTTACGAACGGGCGCGATGCGTATTCGTTTGCACGAGTGCGCTACGACAAGTACAACGGCGGACCCGGCGCCGGTTTGGAAGAGCATTACGCCAGATCCGATCGAGGGTACGCAGCGGTTGGCGAGACGCAGGACGCCGACGCCGCGCGCTTCGATCTGGCCGCATACCAGCGCATCAACGACGCCTATTCGCAAACGCTGACGGGCTCCACGCTTCCCGGCACACGCACGTTGCGGTATGCGATCAGCACGTCGGGCCGGCGGGGTTTTGCGTCACTATCCTTCTCGCAGTACGATGCAACGCGAAGCGACGATCTTTTCTTCGCGGGTAATCAGCGCGCCGTCGGCCGCGCCGGCACGCTGCGCATGACCGCAGATTTCGGGCACGACGTGCATCCGTTCGATTATGCCGGCTCGCAGCAACTGCGTTTCACGCCGGCGCTCAATTTCAACAGCGCGGCGCTTCGCATCGGCGCCGCAAGTATTTCGACGTCGGTGGACGCCGGCGAGAGTCTGTACGGCTACGGCCGCGCCACGCTGCACACCGCGCAGACGTTTTGGGGAACGATGTCCGCAACGCCGCGGCTTGTCTTAAACGGCGGCGCGACGTTCGCGCACGATGCGCCGCCGTTCCCTTCGACGTATCGCACGTACACGCTCGGCGCCGCCTGGCGCGCGAGCCGCGCGTTCAACTTCGTCTCGTCGCTCACGTACACGCACGACTTCGGCCAATATTTCAACGTAGGCCGTCCGGAGTACAGCGCCGCGTTCAACGTCCGCATCATCCGAAAAAACGGCACGGGGATTGAAATAGGCGCTATCGTACCGTTCGGCCGCGCCGGAAATATGGACCGCCAGTCGGCCTTCAACTTACGGTTCGTGCGCGAATAAGATCGGCCCAAAAACCGGCGCTCCGGGCGCAAGTCACGGAGGACGCGGCCGCCCGCCTTGGTATCTACCGGACGTGAAACTTTTAGAGGGTAAGAAAGCGCTGGTCACGGGCGTGGCCAACCAGTGGTCCATTGCGACGGGCATCGCGCGGCAGCTGCACGGGCATGGAGCGCAGGTCGCCTTCACCTATCAGGGCGAGCGCGTCAAAGAACAAGTTGAGAAAATCGCAGCGGAGCTCGGCGGCGGACCGGTCATCGAGTGCGACGTCTCCTCCGACGATTCACTTCGTGCGATGGCGGGCGCTCTGGAGTCTTTCGGTAAGCTCGACACCCTCGTCCATTCGATTGCATTCGTCAAAAAAGAAGACTTGAGCGGAACGGTTTACGACACGTCGCGCGACGGCTTCTCGATGGCGCTCGACATCTCGGCGTACTCGCTGATCGCGCTGGTGAATGCGCTGAACGAGCGCTTGAACGATGGCGCCTCGGTGATGGCTCTCACCTATCTGGGCGCGACGGCGATCGTACCTAACTATAACATCGCCGGAATTTCAAAAGCGGCGCTGGAGTCGATCGTACGTTACCTGGCATTTGACCTGGGTTCGCGCGGCATTCGGGTAAACGCGATTTCCGCCGGACCGATCAAGACTGCGAGCTCGCGTCAGGTCGGCGGCTTCTCACGCATTCTGGACGTCGTTCCGAAAGTGGCGCCGCTGCGCCGCAACATCACGCAAGACGATGTCGGCAAAACGGCCGTGTATCTCGCATCGGATCTTTCGAGCGCCATTACGGCGGACGTGCACTTCGTAGATTCCGGTTATCATGCCATGGGCATGTATCCGCCCAGCGCAGAATGAGCGGCGAGGAACTGGCCGCGGTACTTGCGGCACTGAACGCGTACGCGGCGCAGCCGGACGAGCCTGCGCAGCCCGTGTCGAAATGGAAGATGGAAGCGCGGCGCGAGGCGGTGAGCTACGATGTTCGATAAGATCCTCATCGCAAACCGCGGCGAGATTGCCGTGCGCATCATCCGCACGGCGCGCGAAATGGGCTTGCAGACCGTAGCAGTGTACTCGGAGATCGATCGCGACGCGCTGCACGTCCGCATGGCCGACGAGGCGTATCTGCTCGGTCCAGCTGCACCCTCGCAAAGCTACTTGAACGTTCCGAAACTGCTCGATATCGCGAAACGATCCGGGGCACAAGCCGTGCATCCGGGCTACGGTTTTTTAGCCGAGAACGCGGGCTTCGCGCGCGACGTTATTTCCGCGGGACTGGTTTGGATCGGCCCGCATCCCGGCGCGATCGATGCGATGGGCGACAAAGTGCGCGCGCGCCAGACGATGGTCAAAGCGGGCGTTCCGGTGGTCCCGGGCGGCACGGAAGCGATTGCCGATGCGGCCGGGGCTCGCGAGGCGGCAAAGCAGTACGGTCTTCCGCTCGCGCTCAAAGCATCCGGCGGCGGCGGCGGCAAAGGTTTGAAGGTTGCCCGCACGTTGGATGAAGTGGAGTCCGCGCTTACGACGGCGCAACGCGAAGCCGAAGCGTACTTTAAAAACGGCACGATCTACGCCGAGCGCTATTTGGAGAATCCCAAACACGTCGAGTTGCAGATCCTCGCCGACAAACACGGCACCGTACTGCACGTGGGCGAACGCGATTGCTCGCTGCAACGCCGCCATCAGAAACTTTGGGAAGAAGCGCCGGCGACGATCCCGGAAAAAGTGCGCAAAGGCATGCGCGAGGCGGGCGTGCGCGCGGCGCAAGCGATCGGCTACGACAGCGTGGGCCCGATCGAATGTTTGGTCAGCGGCAGCGAGTTTTACTTCTTGGAGATGAACACGCGCATTCAAGTCGAGCACACGGTCAGTGAAATGATCAGCGGCCTCGATTTAATACGCGAACAGATCCGGGTCGCGGCCGGCGAGAAGCTCGGCTATACACAGAGCGCCGTGGAGTTCCGCGGACACGCCATCGAAGGCCGCGTGAACGCGGAAGATCCCTCGCAGAATTTCCGCCCCGCGCCGGGCACGGTTACGACCTATCGGGAACCCGCGGGTTTGGGCGTGCGCATCGATTCCGCAGCCTATCCCGGCTTTACGGTCACGCCCGACTACGATTCGATGATCGCAAAGCTGGTGGTGTGGGCGCCGACGCGCGATGAAGCTATTGCGCGCTTACGGCGCGCGATCGACGAGTACGCGATCGGCGGGGTGCCCACGACACTGCCGCTTCTGCGTGCGCTCTGCGATCACGGTCCGGTCCGCGACGCCTCGTATGGAACGGCGACGCTGGAGGCTTTTGCGGCCGGCCTCTATGCTGAGGCCTCGACAGGCTCGGCCGGCCCTTCGACTGCCCCTTCGACTGCGCTGACGCGCGCTAAGGATGACGACGGGGGTGAGGGCGTCATTCGGGTTGAGGTTAACGATAAGCTGTATCGCGTAAGGCTCGTGGACTTGCCCGTGCCGCAGCAGCGTGGCGCGTCAAAAGCGGCGGCGCCCCCGCGCATGGCGCACAAAAAGAAAGCCGTCGCGCAGAGCGGTGACGACGTCGTTTCACCGATGCACGGCGCGGTTGTGGAGCTGGGCGTGAAGGAAGGCGACGCGGTTGAATCGGGTCAGGTCATCGCCGTGATCGAGGCGATGAAAATGATGAACGAAATCCGCGCGCACAAGAGCGGCACCGCTAAAATCATTCACGTCAAAGCGGGCGACACGGTCGAAGCCGCATCGCCGCTCGTATCGATCGCCTAGTTAAATCTCGATCCTGACGTTTTCGAACGTCGCGTCGGCGCCGGTTACGTACCGCTTGCCTTCCTCTTTCCCGCGCCGCACGAACGTCGCCGGGTCGATGTGCACCTGCAGCACGTAGCGGCCGCCGCCGTCGGGCAGTTTTACGTTCGCGCCGTAGTGATGCTCGCGCGGATGCCAGACGAAGGGAAGATGGGTGGCCGCGGCCCGGCCTCCGCGCATGTCGAGCAACGTCGCTTGAACGTTGAGGCCCGGCACGAAGCGCCCGTCCTGGGAATCGTATACGTACACGTCCAGATGAGCGTTTTCGTCCTGCGGCTCTTTCCATTCAAGGATGCCGTCGGAAAATTCGTAGGACCCTTCCGGGCGCGACGTGCTGTAAGCGATCGTAAAATCGCCGGCCGTCTTGCGCTCGTTAGCGCCGGCTCCATCGCGCTCACCGGACTGTGTAATCAAAGAAGTGCGCTCCATAAAACTACCATTTCCCAATCGCGAGGGCGCGCAATACGGGCAAGCGAGCCCAAGTACGGCTATGTAGGTCGCGGTCCCACCCGGCCGAATAAGATCGTATGCTCCTCGGTCTTGCGATGGTCGTTTGCGTTGCGGTGTTCGTCATTTCCGCCTTCTTGTTGCGTGCGCGCATGCACCGGCTATCTGTTGCGTACGAGGCACGGATGAAAACGCTCGAGGCCGCCGATGTCGTGTTGATGCACCAACGGGACATCGCGGCCTTCGAAGCCGAGTTGCGAGATGCTGCGAACGATGCCGAAGTGATGCGCCGCAATGCCGCGCTTTTCCGGCTCCTCTGGCCGCACGAATACGATCGCGCCTTCTACACCGGCCAGCGTTTCATCGCGCAGTGCAGCCGCGTGGTCACACTGGCGTCGGCTCATCAGGCGTTTCCATAGGCGCACGCCCCAGGCGCGACCAATGCGGAACGTACTTGCGCAGGTGTTTCGTCCGGTTCGTGCGCGTTTGCCATGCTTTTCCGTCGTCGTAAAGGAACTGGAAATTCTCCCACAGCCCTGGGCCTAAAAACTCCCGGTGAATGGCAACGACTTCGGCAAGTTCTTCCCACGCTCCGATGATGGTCGGAATCGAATAATCGTAGATGATCGCGCCGTCGATAAGCCCATACCGCACGTAAACGCCGACGCGCTCGTACGCGCGCATTACGATCAGTTCCTTATGCTGCTGCGCATCGGCCATTCCGGCAAGTTTGACCGCATCGCGGAACGCCGGGTCTTCCATGCAGCGGGCGAGATCGTTCAAGACGAACAGCTGTGACTCGTGAAATTCGGGGGAGTTGAGATCGGCGTAAATTTTCATCGCGCCTTCGAGCTGCGTCGCACGGCGCAGGTGCTCGAGGGTCTCCTGCGTGAGGCGCAATTGGCGAACGCCGACGATTACGGTCGCCGCGATAATGAGTCCGGTGAACACTGCGGCCAGCGCGCTTACGGCTTCCCAGGTCATCCCACGACCCTTCGTCGCGGGCTCCGCGCCGCCATGCGGAGAATAGTCCCATCCGATGGCACGGAGTGAGAACGCGAGCGGCATCCCGCTGAAAGCCGCCTACGATCGCGTCGAGGGAACGGCACACGAGAGGGGCGAGCCCGGCGCGTTTCCGTTTACGCGCGGCGTACGCAAGGACATGTACCGCGGACGGTTGTGGACGATGCGGCAGTACGCCGGTTTCGCGACCGCCGCCGAGTCGAACGCCCGTTACCGCTATTTGCTCGAGCGCGGCACGACCGGGCTTTCCGTCGCATTCGATCTGCCTACGCAACTGGGCTATGATTCCGACGCGCCGCAGGCGCGCGGCGAGGTCGGGAAAGTCGGGGTCGCAATCGACAGCGTTGCCGATATGGAGACGCTCTTCGAGGGCATTCCGCTCGATCGCGTAACCGTTTCCATGACAATCAATGCCCCCGCGTCGATCATTCTCTCCATGCTGCTCGCGGTCGCGCGCCGGCGCGGCATTCCGTTCTCACAGCTCGGCGGCACGATTCAAAACGACGTTCTCAAAGAATACGTGGCGCGCGGGACGTACATCTACCCGCCGGAGCCGTCGATGCGGCTCGTCACGGATGTCATGTCGTATTGCGCCGCGGAAGTGCCGCAATGGAATACGATCTCGATTTCGGGTTATCACATTCGTGAAGCGGGATCGACGGCGCTTGAAGAGATCGCGTTCACGCTTGCGAACGGCAAAGCGTATCTGCGCGCCGCTCAGCAGGCCGGCATCGATCTCGACACGATCGCGCCGCGGCTCTCCTTCTTCTGGAACGCGCACAACGATCTGTTCGAAGAAGTGGCGAAATTCCGCGCGGCCCGTTATCTGTGGGCGCACATCACACGCGACGAGTTCGGCTGCAAGGATCCGCGATCGCACATGCTGCGCTTTCACACGCAAACCGCCGGTTCGACGCTCACCGCCCAAGAACCGGAAAACAACGTCATCCGCGTTACCCTGCAAGCGCTGGCGGCGGTGCTCGGCGGCACGCAGTCGCTGCACACGAACGGCAAGGATGAAGCGCTCGCCCTTCCGACAGCGGAAGCCGCGAAGATCGCGCTGCGCACCCAGCAAATCATCGGTTACGAGAGCGGCGTGGCAGACGTCGTCGATCCATTGGCCGGATCTTACTACGTCGAATCGCTGACGAACGACCTCATCGAACGCGCGCAAGCGCTGCTTCGGGAAGTCGACGAGCTCGGCGGCAGCATCGCGGCGATCGAGAGCGGCTGGATGCAATCGCGCATCGCCGACTCGGCGTATCGCGCGCAGCAGGCGATTGAAAGCGGCGAGCAAGTCGTCGTTGCCGTCAACAAATTCGCAGAGGCGGGCGACGGCGTCACAATTCCGCTTCAGCGCATCGACGATGCAGTCGAGCACGACCAAACCACACGGCTGCAGGCGTTCCGCAGCGGCCGGGACGCCGGACTCGTGCAATCGCGGTTACAGGCCGTACGCGAAGCTGCAGCGGGACGCGAGAACCTCATGCCGCGTTTCATCGACGCCGTCGATGCCGGGGCAACGCTTGGGGAAGTCTGCAACGTGCTGCGCGACGTTTTCGGCGTCTATCGCGCGCCCGAGGTGGTTGCTTAGTGCAGATCGATCACGTAGCCATCGTCGTCAAAGATTTGGAGGCGACGATCCGTCTGTACACGCAGACACTCGGATTCAAGCAGATTTACCGCGAAACGATTGAAGACCAAGGCATTGAGGCAGTGGGACTCGAGGCCGGCGACTCGATTATCGAATTGCTGCGTCCGCTCGATGAGCATTCCGCGATTGCGAAATACCGGGGCGATGCCGACACGAAATTGCATCACACGGCGTACCGGGTTGCCGACCTTGAAAGCGAACTCGCCCGGCTAAAATCCGCCGGAGTGCGCCTTATCGACGAGCGCCCGCGCCAAGGCGCGCACGGAAACTTGATCGCCTTCTTGCACCCGAAGAGCACGCAAGGCGTTTTAGTGGAGCTTTGCCAACCGCGCTAATACGGTACGCCTTTTTCGCGTTGGGTTTTGAGCGCTTCCATATACCACAAAAACTCTTTGAAAAACTGCTCGTTTCGTTCTATGAAACGCGGATCCGTCGGCGTGCCGTCTTCGGTGAACGCGTCGCCTACTGCGGGAATCGCGAGCAGCGACGGGGTGGACGGCATACCGAGTTCGCACAGGACCGCGCGTAGGTGCACCGCGGCGCGTACGCCGCCGAACCGGCCGCCCGAGTAACAGACAATAGCCGACGGACGCCAAAAATACTCTTCCAAGAAATAATCGAGCAGATTCTTGAGTGCGGCGGGCACGCCGTGATTGTACTCGCCTGAAACGATGCAAAAGCCATCGGCATTGCGATAGATTTCGGCCAGTTCTTCCAGTATCTTCGGCGCGCTGCCGCGCGGATAGTCCGAATACTGCTTTTCGAGCAAGGGGAGCGTGTATTCCATGGGATCGTTGAGCACGGGTCTGCAGCCGCGCCGCTCGAGCTCGTGCACCATAAAGCGCGCGGCTTTGATGCCCCGGCGCTCCACGCGCACGGAACCGTAGATCACCGGTACGCGAAATTCCATCTTCAGGATATCCCTGAAACCACTTGGCGTACCTCTTCTTTTAACCGGTCCTCGTTGATCGCCATCGCGGCGCAAACCCCGCTGGACGCGGCCAGTACCACTTGGTGAACGCTCGTCACCGCGTCACCGGCGGCGTAGACGCCCGGAACGGTCGTGCGGCCGCGCTCGTCGATCTCGATCTTGCCGTCATCGTGCACGCGGCACCCGAGCATATCGACAAGCGGATAGCGCGGCCGAAGCGGAGCGCTGAAAAACACCGCGTCGCACGCTTCCGTGCTGCCGTCTTGGAATTCCAAATACCGTAGACACCCGTCGCCGCCGTGCAGTCCGCGCAGAGCCGGAATGATCGTTTTTGTCCCCGTGGCCGCGAGCCACGCTCGATGCTCGGCGTTGAGGGCATCGTCGCCTTCCATGCACGCGATCACATAGTCGCTCCATTGGCGCAGCTCTTGCGCGAGCTCGACCGCCTTTGCGCCCTTGCCTACGACGGCGATCCGTTTGTCGCGCACTTCCCAGCCATCGCAGTACGGACACACGAAGGCGCAGCGCCCCCAAAATTCGCGTAAGCCCTCCACCTCCGGCAGCGCGTCGTACACGCCGGTCGCCAGGAGCACCCGCCTTGCGCGATACGAGACGCCACCCGACGTTTCGATAACGAACGCTCCGCATTCGCCCGCGATCGCATCGACGCGCGTTTGAGCGAACTCGACTGCCGGATACTCACGCAATTGCTCGCGGCCGATGCGCAGCAGGTCGGCGGGCGGCGTGCCGTCGCGGCTCAAAAAGCCGTGCATGCGATCGGCGACCGCGTTGCGCGGCCGCCCGTCGTCGCACACGATCGCGCTGCGGCACGAGCGTCCCAGCACGAGTGCGGCGCTCAAGCCCGCCGCGCCGCCGCCGACGATCGCGGCTTCGTAAAGATCTTGCACGAAGGCGAAGATACCCGCGCCGGGCGAAATTCATCGGCGATGGCCCGCAATCGTAAACGCAAACGGGGGCGCCGGATCAATCCGGTGCCGGTACTGCTTATTCTCGCACTGCTCGCCGTGGTCGCATGGGCGGTTTTTCCACGCGGCGCGCGTCACGTCACGCATCACCGCCGCTCGCACACGCCTGTAACGGTAGCGCAGGCAACGGCCTCGCCCGTTGCGCAAGCGCCCACGCCCATTCCATCACCAACCGCCGCCGCAGTAGCGACGGCCATTCCTTCGCCGGCCGCTACGCAAGCGCCGGCCGAGAATCCGAACGGCGTGCAAGTCGCGCTGATCATCGACGATTGCGGTCAGTGGCTCAATACGGAGCGCGAACTGATCGCGCTGCCGATTCCCATCACACTCTCGGTGCTTCCCCATGTAACGTACACGGCGCAGATCGCCCAGGAAGCATCGGATGCCGGCAAAGGCGTCATGATGCATCTGCCGATGGAGCCGCTTTCACACGCCTATCCGGGCCCCGGTGAGATCAAAACCGGCATGAGCGACGATGCGGTAACCAAACAAACCGAAGACGATGTGGCGCAAGTGCCGCTCGCGAAAGGCGTGAACAATCACGAAGGCAGCGAGGCCAGCGCCGACGACCGCGTCATGAAAGACGTCATCGCGGTCATCAAGCAACACGACCTCTTCTTCGTCGATTCACGCACGAACGCCAAGAGCGTCGGCGCCGCGCAAGCGCAGGCAGCCGGCGTACCGACCGCCTCACGCAACGTCTTCTTGGATAATCAGGCCAACGTCGCGTACACGGAATCGATGCTGGAACGCGCCGTTGCAATCGCCAAACGCAATGGGTCCGCCATCGCGATCGGCCATCCGAAACCGACGACGCTCGCCGCCATCCGCGAGATGTATCCGAAGATGCAGGCAGAGGGGGTGCGTTTCGTGCTAGCCGGCGAACTCGTCCACTAACGCGCCGGGACTCTCGAAACGCTCCTCGATCTGCTCGAGGGTTTTGCCTTTTGTTTCCGGTAAGAACCACGTCGCGGTGATGAAATACACCACCGTGCAAGCCGCAAATCCGAAGAACATCGCCGAGTAACCGTACTTACCGACCGTCGGTAAGAACACGCCGGCGATCGCTGTCGAGGTGCCGGTGTTCAAGAACAGCGCGATGCTCATGCCGTTGGAACGAATGCGCGTGGGCATTAACTCCGAGAGCGCAAGCCACACGCACACGCCGGGGCCTACCGCGAAGAATGCCATGAAGAGATACAGTGTGAGCGCGACGAGCCAGCCGTTGGTTTGACTCGGTACGGGCGCGATCCGCGCCGCATCGATCCTGAGCGGCGCACTGCGTGCGGCGTCCAGATGCCCGAACGGATTCGAGAAAAATGCCGCGACTTTGTTCGCCGGAAGCGATCGCGATATCGTCACCGGCAACGCCGTTTCATTAGACCGTACGAGATTCGTTACCGAGCGGTAATCGCCGTAGGAGTAGATGATCTCCAGCGACTGCGGGCGTCCGCCCGCGTTCGCGCCCGCTGATGCGAGCAATTTCTGCGCCGCGGCGCTATCGAACTTGAGCGAGAGCGTCTGATCCGGACGCACCATCGTTTGCACCGCGCGCTTCACGTCGACTTGCTGCGCCTGCGTGCGCGCGAACAAAAGTCCTGTGGCAAGCAGCGAGAGCACGATGCCCGCGCTGCCCAGAGAAAGCAAGAACTTGCGCCCCTTGCGGTCGACGAGCAGCACGCCGATCATCGTCACGCCGAAGTTTACAATGCTGAACAGCAAACTGCCGATGTGCGCTTGATAATCCGAGAGCCCGGCCTGCAGCAGAATCGTCGTGTTGTACCCGATGATCGAGTTCACGCCCGTCAGTTGATTGCACGTCAGGATCACGCACGCAAGAATGAACGGGATGACGTACTTGCGGCGCAGCAGCGACTCTTTGAACGCCGAACCGGCCGACGTTTTCGCCCGCTCCGCCGCGATCGTTTCTTCCATCTGCGCGAGCTCCGCTTGCGCTTGTTCTTCCGCGCGCGAGCGCTGCAGCGCCGCCAGAGCCGCCGCTTTCTTTCCGCGGCGAAGCAGCCAGCGCGGCGATTCCGTCACGATTGCGCTTCCCAGCACGAACAAAAGCCCGGGCGGCAGCGAGACCCAGAACGTGTCGCGCCACGCCTGATCTTTGAAAGCGAAAATTTGCGCGGCATTGCCGAGTTTGCTCACGACGCCGAGGCGATAGCTGAAGTACAGCGTGATGAGTCCGGCGATAACGAAGCCGAACGTGAGCAGCCACTGGAAAAGACCGGTCCCTCTCCCGCGCGTATCGGGGCCGAGACATTCCGCGAGATAGAGCGGCACGACCACGCCGATCAGACCGGCGCTTGCGCCTTGCAGCAACCGCCCGAACACGAGCGGTCCGAAACCGTGCGAGAGCGCGATGAGCGGGATGCTTATCACGAACATCAGCGCGCTGATCAGCATCAGCGTTTTTCGCCCGAAGAGATCCGCGAGCGCGCCTGCCACCAGACTCGAGATGACGCTGCCGAGCAGCACGGCGGCGACGATAAACGACAAGTGGCTGGGATCCAGCCCCGACGTCGCTTCCAAATAGGGTAGCGCTCCGGCGATGATGCCGACGTCGATGCCGAAGAGCAGTCCGCCAAGTCCGGCAACGCCGAAAAGCAGACGGTTATACGCGCGCACGTGCTGCATGGGTGGCGATTCGGTGAGGGCTCAGCGTCTTCCCGGCGCGCAGGTATCCGGTACGCTCGCATGGCGGGCGAGCCGGGAGCTTTTCTCGGCCGCGGTCGCAACGGCCGCGATCAACGCCGCGCGGATCTTTCCGTCTTCAAGCGCCGTAAGGGCGTCGATCGTGCATCCCCCGGGCGTGGTGACGCGATCGCGTATCTCCGCGGGATGCGCGTGCGACTGCAAGACGAGCTGGGCCGAACCCAGCAGCATTTGCGCGGCGAACAGGCGCGATGCCGAGCGCGGCAGGCCCTGCTTTACGCCGGCATCGGTAATCGCTTCTATGATCACGCACGCATACGCGGGGCCGCAGCCGCCGATCGCGGTGACGGCATCGAAATGCTGCTCTTGCACGGTCACGACCTCGCCGAGAAGGGCGAAAAACCGGCGAACCTGCTCGCGAATCTGTTCGGGCGCGGCGGCTTCAAACGCAAGCCCGGTGACGCCCGCGTTCAATTCGCACGCGATATTCGGCATCGCACGCACGATGGTGCCCGCGTGCGGCAGCAATTCCCGCAGATGCTGAAGCAGTACGCCCGCGCACGTTGAGATCACCGTGTGCCCGCCGTTTACGAACGGCGCGATCTCGCGCAAAACGCCGTCGATCTGCTGCGGCTTTACTGCAAGCACGAGCGTACGGTACTGCGATGCCAGTGCCGCATTCGAGACACAACGCGTCACGGACGGTGGCAAAGCTTCCTCGCCCCTGCGCGTGCCGAAGATCGGCATCTGCGGGAGCGCGCGGTGCGCGCCTTGGGCGATTGCCTTGCCGATCGTACCAAGCCCGATGATGCCCAGACTGTCCATTCTCTCCTCCGAAACCAAAAAAAAAGCCCCCGCGGCGCGGAGGCTTTGCAAACGGCGACTGCGGCAGTGCGCTATGTCGCGGACAATGCAATCCTACGCCGTACCGGATGGTACGGCGGCGGCGGCAGTTGACGCAACGCAGCGGCGCAGAACATGGCGCTACGATAGCAGACCGGGCGGGCCTTCGCAAGCGGGCATTGACTTTGCTGCCGCGGCATGGTTAGATAATCGCCAACATGCATTTCGCGCCGTCCTATTATGCGTACTACTCTGTTTGGCCGCCCACCGGGTTGGTTGAGAGCTGTTGCGCGTAAAGTAAGGACGTTCGTACTCGCAAGAAGCCCTCGCCGACCGGCGGGGGCTTCTTCTTTTTTTGCTCGGGGAGTTGGACAGATGATCGCGGCATATCAGGGCGTCGACGGCGCCTACTCGCAACTGGTGGTGCACCATTTTCTGCAATCGCGCGGCGTGGATGCGACGACGTCGGGATTGCCCACGTATCGCGAAGTAGCCGCGAGCGTCGCCGCGCTGCGCGCCGATGCGGGCGTGATTCCGATTGAGAACGCCATTGCCGGCACCGTGCGCGAAGGGTACGAATTGGTTGCCGAGTTCGGCCTCGCTCCCGTAGCGGAAGTGCTGTGGCGCACCGATCACCGGCTGCTCGGCGTTGAAGGCGCCGCGCTCGCCGATGTGCGCGAGGTGCTCGCGCATCCGCTGACGATCGCCGAGTGCAGCCGCTTCTTGAGCTCGCTGCCGCAGGCGCGCGCGATTCCGTGCGAGGACACCGGTGTGGCCGCGCGCGAGGTTGCGCGCAGCGGCAATCCCGCCATCGCCGCCCTGGCATCGCCCGAAGCGGCACGTATCTACGGCTTGGCCGAACTCGCCGAGAACTGCGGGGATCATCCCAACACGTTTTCGCGCTTTCTGATCGTGCGCGCTCCGCATGCGAGAATCGATGGGGCACAAAAGGCGCAGCGCAAGACGTCGATCATCTTCAGTCTCTCCGATGCGCCCGGAACGCTAGCGCGGTGCTTGAGCGCCTTCGCGGATCGCGACATTAACGTGAGTAAAATCGAATCCAAAGCGCGGCTCGGGCACGGCGCCGAGCACGTCTTCTATCTGGATTTTGAAGGCGATGTTTCCCAGCCCGATGTCGCGGAAGCGCTCGCGGCAATCGGGCGCGCATCCGTCACACTCACGGTCCTGGGAAGTTACGATGCGCACATAGGCGCGCCCATCGGTTCGAACGGCGTAGCGCTGCGCCGGGCGGCGCGGATCACCACCGGAACGTGGCAACCGCAGCCGCTGCCGCAAGCCGGCAATGCGGCGCTGCCGCGCGTCTCGCGTCCGGCGCGCCCGGAAGGGAGTTCGCTGCGTATCGGCGGCGTACAGATCGGCGACGGTCAGTTCGTTATCGTAGCGGGGCCGTGCTCCGTGGAATCGCGCGAGCAAGTTCTGCAAACGGCGCAAGCCGTGCAAGAGCGCGGCGCGGTTATGCTGCGCGGCGGCGCATTCAAACCACGCACCAGTCCGTATGCATTCCAAGGCTTGGGTTGGGAAGGCGTCGATTTACTGGCCGAAGCCGGCCGCGCGACCGGTATGCCGACAGTGAGTGAGGTCATGACGATCGATCAAGTCGAACGCATGGCGCGGCAGATCGACGTGCTGCAGATAGGCGCGCGCAACATGCAGAATTTCGATCTGCTCAAGGCAGTGGGCCGCGCGGGCAAGCCTGTGCTCCTGAAGCGCGGACTCTCCGCGACGCTCGATGAATTACTGGCCGCGGCCGAGTACATTCTCGCCGAGGGCAATCCGAACGTCATTCTCTGCGAACGCGGTATCCGCACGTTCGAGAACGCGACGCGCAACACGCTCGATCTCTCCGCCGTTCCGGTGCTGCGCGAACGTTCGCACTTGCCGGTGCTCGTGGATCCCAGCCACGGCGTAGGCGTGCGGCGCTGGATCCGTCCGTTGTGCCGCGCTGCAAAAGCGGTCGGCGCGCACGGCATTCTGGTTGAAGTGCACCCCAATCCGCCCGAAGCGAAGAGCGACAAAGAACAAGCGCTTACCTTCGATGACTTCGCCGAGATCGTCGCCGATCTGGATCGCATACCGCTGGAAGCCGCCGCGGAGGTGCACGCGTAAATGGCGCACGTCCGAATCGCCTCAACGAAAGCATTGCAGGGGTCGCTGCGCGTGCCGGGCGACAAATCGATCGCGCACCGCGCGCTCATCTGCGGCGCGCTCGCGAACGGATGGACGCGGATCGCCGGCGTCCCGCGCAGCGCCGATGTTTCCGCCACGATCCGCGCGCTCAACGCCTGCGGCGTCCAAACGCAGCGCAACGACGATGCGGTCGTCGTGCACGGCGCGGGGCCCGACGCGTGGCTCGCCTCCGGTAACACGATCGACTGCGCGAATTCGGGAACGACGATGCGGTTGCTCATGGGCGTGCTGGCCTCGCAGCCGGGGCGCGTTCGCCTGACCGGCGACATCTCGCTCTCGCGCCGGCCGATGCGGCGGATAGCCGAGCCGCTACGCGGTATGGGCGCGCGCGTAACCCTCAGCGAAGGCGGCGTCGCGCCGGTCGAGATCGAAGGCGCCCGCGAGTTGAGAGCCATCGCGTACGAGCTTCCGTTGCCGAGCGCGCAAGTGAAGACGGCGTTGCTGCTCGCGGGTTTGCGTGCGGACGGCGAAACCGTGCTGCGCGGCCGTGTCGATTCACGCGATCACACCGAACGCATGCTGCCGCGATTCGGCGCAGCGCTGGATGTGCGCGGCGGAGCGATCGCGCTGCAAGGCGGCCGTAGAATGCGCGGCGTGTTCCTAGATATTCCGGGCGATCCGTCGAGCGCCGCGTTTTGGCTGGCGGCGGCGCTGCTCACACCCGAGAGCCGCATCGAACTGCGCGGCGTGGGGTTGAATCCGACGCGCACAGGCTTCATCGACGTGCTGCGCCGGATGGGCGGCGCCATCGAAACGCGCGTTCAGCGCAGCGAACCCGAACCTTCGGGGACGGTCGTGGTTGAGTCGTCGCGGCTGCGCGGTATCACCATCACCGGCCGGGACGTGCCGATGCTGATCGATGAATTGCCCTTGCTGGCCGTGCTTGCAACGCAAGCGGAGGGTACGACCGTCGTGCGCGACGCATCGGAACTGCGCGTAAAGGAGAGCGATCGTATCGAAGCCGTCGCCGCGATGCTCCGCGCGATGGGCGCAAAGGTCGACACCTTCGAGGACGGATTCACGATCGCCGGACCGCAGCAACTGCGCGGCGCCATCGTGGAATCGCACGGCGATCACCGGATCGCGATGGCCGCCGCAATTGCAGCGCTCGCCGCGAGTGGTGAGACCGAGATCCGCGGCGCCGAGTGCGTCGGCGTTTCGTATCCGGCCTTCTTCTCTACGCTGAGCTCGCTCGGAGGCTGCGTGCAATGAAGATGCGTGGGATACGCGGCGCCATCACGGTTGACGCGGACGACTCACAGGCGATCGTGAGCGCGACGAAACGGCTGCTGCAGCAGATGCTCGAAGCGAACGGGGTCGAGCTCGACGATATTGCATCCGTGCTTTTCAGTCTGACGCCGGATCTGCGCGCCGCATTTCCGGCGCTCGGCGCGCGCGAGATGGGCTGGGTAAACGTGCCGATGCTGCATTTCAGCGAGATCGACGTGCCGGGTTCGCTCGGGCGAGTCATTCGCGTTCTGATGCATGTGAATACTTCGCGCGCGCAGCACGAGATCGAACACGTCTATTTGGAAGGCGCGCGCGTGCTCCGTCCGGATCTCGCGCGAGCGGTTTCGCGATGAACGGCGCGCATACCGTTGGAATCGCGGGGACGGGACTCATAGGCGCGTCGATTGGCTTGCGCGCGCGGGAGCTGGGTTGGCGCGTCGTGGGATTCGACGCCGATCCCGACGTCTGCGAGCGTGCCCGCGAGCTGGGTGCGCTCGATGCGTGCACGCCGCTCGAAGCGCTGTACGAATCGTGCGATACTGTCGTCCTGGCAATGCACACGAGCGGAACGCTGCGCGAGCTCGACCGGCTGCGCGCCGCAGCGCCGGCTCATGCATCGCTCATCATCGACGTTGCATCGGTGAAGGCTCCGGTAACCGAGGCTGCGCAGGGTATCGCGGCTTTCGTCGCGACGCATCCTATGGCGGGCGCCGAGAGAAGCGGTCCGGGCGCGGCGCGCGCTACGCTTTTCTCCGATAAGCCTTGGCTGTACGTGCGCCCGGCCGGCGATGCGCTCAATGCGCGCGCCGTGCACTTCCTAGCGGCCCTCGGCGCGCGTCCCGTCGCCATAGACGCCGCCGAACACGATGCGCGTGTCGCGTTGACCTCGCACGTGCCGCAAGTGCTCGCAACGCTTTTCGCCGCGCGCATCCGCGACAACGGCGGCGCCGCCGATCTCGATCCCTATTGCGGCCCGACGGCTCGCGAGCTGCTGCGTTTAAGCCGTTCCAGCGTGGCAATGTGGCGGGACATTCTGGATGCCAATAACGTCAACGTTGCCGCCGAACTGCGGCAACTTGCCCAAGCGCTACTCGAGGCTGCCGCCGCGCTCGAACGCGGCGATGCATCGCCGATCGAAGCGAACTTCACGCACCCGTGATCGCCTCATAAATTTGGCGCTAAAGACGCATCGATCTCCGTTTCGAACGTCCGGTTCCATGGAAGCGTGATGTTCATCGCCGCGATGTGATAGCCGGGCGCATATTGCGTTAGAATGCGCGATGCAATATTCCAAAGCACGTCGCGGTTCAAAGCCGCAATTGGCGCCGCTTGTTCCGGTAACAAGTACGTGTGGTCCGGAATGCCTTGCGCCGTCAGCGTGGCGTTGAGCTGCGGACGCACGTAGTCGTGAAAGGCGTAGTCGTCCACGATGCGGTTAAAGGTGAATTCTTTGTGCGCCAGGCTATCGTACGTGCCGGCGCGCCGGCCGGCATTGGCGGCTACGGCTTCGGCAAGCGCAGTTCCAACGGTATTCGCATTCGTATTCCACGACGAGTACGCGTCGAGTTTCGATGCAAGCCCGCTTTGCAGCAGCGTTTCCGCGAACGATGCCTGCCTGTCGAAGCGGTCCTCCAAAAACGTGAGGTCTGCAAAGGCCACCGACTTGCCCGCATCTGCATCAGTCCGTATGGCCGCGGCCAGCGCCGCATCGTGCGCGGCATCGGTTTTGGGGACGCGCACGTAAAGCGTGATGTCCGGTGTGGTGTCATCACGCATCCCACCGCACAACCGGATGAGCGAGGTAATCGCGACGTCGATCGGCGCGTACTCCAGCGGGTCGTTGTACGAACCGCCGTCCGGCATGGAGTATTTCACGCCGATGCGGGGCGTCCAACCGATGCCGCGCGCGAGTGCCTGCGCTACCATCGCCATGCCCAGTTCGTCGGCGCCCGGCTCGATAGCGACGCGATCCGAAACTCCCGCGTCTTGTACCGCCGCCTGTAGCGCGTGCACTTCTTTGACGTGGAGTCCCACCGGGCCGGCGTCGTCTTGTCCAAGGACCAATGTGTCGATGGTGTTTTGCTGCGTGAGATCGATCGCGTACGCGTCGACCGCATAGTTGCGCGCGCGCGTGTCGAGATACGCCTGAAGCACCGGCTCACCGATCTCGGCGCGCAATTTTGCCGCGGCGGCGAGTTCGGAGGGCAACGGCGGATCGTGCAGATTTGCGTACTGCTGCAGATAATCCCAAAGCGGATATGCCGCGAAGAACGAAGCGGCAGGCCCGAGCGACGGAACGCCGGTTGGCGCGAGCCGCATGATGGTCCCGAACGCGCCGATCCATGCGCCGCGATGCGCGGCGCGTACTTGCCGCAGCGTCCGTAAACGGAAATATGCGTCAGCATACGTGACGCCGGGAACGCGCGACGCGACGAGGCCGCCATAGGCGAGCATATCGTCGGAGACGACGAATGCGCCGGCATGTCGCGCCGGCCCGCCGTTGAGCCATGCGGCGATCTTATCGGGCTCGCCGAAAGTCAGATAGTTGCCGAGTAACTCGCGCGGCGGCTCGAGCACCGTACGCCCGGCGATGCGCCCAAGCATTTGGGGAAGTTGCCGCGTAACCGGACGGTCGTCCAGCGGTACGAACGCAATTGGCGCTGCCGCCCGCCCTAAAAGGGGAGCGGCAAGCAGCATGATGGCAAAAAAAAGCGCCGCGACTTTCATGAGTCACGGCGCTGGTTCGCGTCGTTAGACTGTCGCGCCTCGTCCGGTGAGCAGGTTCACGAAGAGCAGCACTACTGCTATTGCGAACAAGATCCAGATGAAGCCGCCAAGGAAGTGCAGGATCAGCCCTGCGATCCAGATGGCGAAGAGTATCACGATCACGGTCCATAAGATTCCGGCTAAAGCAGCCATGTGTTTCATTCCTCCGTCAGCGCCACAGCGTCGTCGGTAGGAATATACCCACGTTACAATGCGAGCGTGAGCCGCAGTGAATCACCGTGCGCGCTCAACAGAGCGCGGGCTTGCTGCGCATCGACCTGCTTGCGCGCCATCACCACCGCGAGTTTTACGCTCCCACCCGCGGATTGCAGCAAACCGCGCGCTTGCTCGTCATCGACCTGCGCGAGCCTGGTGACGAGCCGGAGTGCGCGGTTCCGCAATTTTTGATTGGTCGCGACGACGTCGACCATCAAATTGTCGTGCACTTTGCCGAGCCGCACCATCACCGACGTAGAAAGCGTGTTCAGCAAAATTTTTTGCGACGTACCGGCTTTCAACCGCGTCGAACCGGTCAACGGTTCGGGGCCGGTTTTCAGCACGATGCCCAAATCCGGTTCGCGCACCAGCGGCGCCTCCGGGCTGTTCGCAACGCCCATGGTCCACGCGCCCTTCGCGCGCGCCGCGCGCAGCGCACCGAGCACGTACGGCGCCCCGCCGCTCGCGCTGATGCCGACGACCGCGTCGTTCTCCCGGATGTGATCGCGCATTTCGCGTTCGCCCGCAGCCGCGTCGTCTTCCGCGCCCTCCACCGCCTTGATTAAAGCGCCGGTGCCGCCGGCGATATGCCCGCACACCAGTGAAGGGTCCGTGCCGAACGTGGGCGGCATTTCGGATGCGTCCAAGAATCCGAGCCGTCCGCTCGTGCCCGCGCCGACGTAATGTAAGCGTCCCCCGCGGCGCAAACGCGCGGCGATTTCATCGACGGCTTGCGCCAAAGCATCGCTGACCGCCAGCACCGCATCGACGGCGGCGCGCTGTTCGTCGGCGAGAATTCGCACGAGCTGCTCGGTCGAGAGCTCGTCGAGCCCCGCAGTGCGCGGATTGACTTGTTCGGTTTGAGGCAGGTCGGTATTCATTTACAGCAATCGTTGAGCTTCGGCGAGCGCACCCAGACACGGCGCCGGCGCCTCTTTGCGAAGCGGCATGGAGGGATATTCGTTGAGAAGCCGCGTTTCCAGAAGAAACGTCAGCAAACTGTTGGTGCCGAGCAATCCGCCCGCGAGCGCGATCGGCGCATCGGTTCCGAGCAGTCCCGAGCGTTTTATCGCGCCTTTCAATAAGTCGGAGAGCTCGAGCGCGGCGGTTTGCAGAATGCGCGTCGCGCTGCGTTCGCCCGATTGCGCCATCTCCAGCACGACAGGCGCCGCAGATGCGATCGCGGTGACCGGCGACGAGGAACGGTACACGCGTTCCAGCACGTCCGTCAACCGCGAAACCTCCAAACGCCCTTCGAGTACCTCGGCAAGTCCGTCGCGCGGGACGCGGCCGTCGTACACTTTGCACAGATGTTTCACGCCGGCAGCGCCGATCGCAAAACCGGAACCGTCATCGCCGATCAAATACCCATAGCCGCCGCAGCGGAACGACTCTTCGCCGCGCTGCGCAAACGCGATCGAACCGGTGCCGGCGATCAGAACCGCGCCGTCGCCTTCAGGCACGGCCGCGCGAAGCGCGATGTACGCATCGTCGCGCACTTCGACGCGCGCTCCGGCAAAGCGGGATTCCAACGCAGCCGTAATGGGCGAGGCAACGTCCTCGCGGCCCGCGCCCGCTGCGCCCACGAAGATCGCGTGCGGCTTCGCGCCGTCGATTGTGGCCTCGATCGCGGTCGCAATTGCGTCGGCGGCAGCTTCGGGGCCTTTGAGCGAGGGGCTCGCGGCATCGTAACATTCCACGCGCGCCGCTTCACCGTCGATCGAATGCACGATCGCGATCTTGCTGCCGCCGGCGTCGACGCCCACCGCTATGCGCGGCATTCGCTCTCGACTTTGCGCAGCAAGCGGGAGAGATCGTACGGCGCAATGGCGCCGAGCACGGCGGGGTGGGAAGCGCCGGTGACGCGCGGCACGTTTGCGGCGCGTTCGCGCAGCGTTTCATATCCGAGGACGGCAAAAGCGACGGCTTCCTTGGCGTCGGCGTGAACGTTCATGACGCCCGAACGTTCGACGCGAAAACCCGCGAGCCGTTCTTGCAGGCCGCTCACGATCGCGGCATTGTGCGAGCCGCCGCCGCTGAGCAGCACGCGAGAGCCTTCCGGCGACGCCTGCACGATGGCGGCGGCCAGCGACTGCACGGTGAGCGCGGTCAGCGTCGCAACGCCGTCTTCTAAGGACAGACCTGAGAGCGCCGCACCGTGAGCCTGCAAGAACTGAGCGCCGAAACGTTCGCGGCCCGTCGTCTTGGGCGGCAGTTGCGAAAAATATGGATCGCGCAGCATCGTTTCGAGAACGTGCGCATCCGGCGTTCCTCGCAATGCGAGCTCACCGCCGCGATCGTACGTCACCGCGCCGGCGCTTCGCTCGCGCACGAAGGCATCGATGAGCATGTTGCCGGGGCCGCTGTCGAAAGCGGTAACATCGGCAGGGTGCACTCCGCGCGGCAGCGCGGTCAGGTTCGCGATTCCGCCGATATTGACGGACACGCGGTCCTCGTCATCAGCGGCGAGCAAAAGGGCGTCGACATATGGAACCAGAGGCGCGCCATGCCCGCCTGCGGCACAGTCGGCGGAGCGGAAATCGTAACACACGGTCGCTTCCGCGCGTTCGCGGATTGCGAACGGATCGCCGATCTGCAACGTGGTGTGCGCATCGCCGTCGTGCCAGATCGTTTGCCCGTGCGAGGCGACGTAATCGATCTGCGTATCGCTGGCGGCGATTACGGCCGCGTCTGCGAAGGCTTCGCCCAGCGCATGATGCAGATCCGCGACGCTCTTAACGGTCCCGGCGTTGGGCGGCAGCGCGGCACGCAGCTGCGCGAGCAGTTCGTCTTCGAATGGCACGGTCGCGAAATTCAAGAGATCGATGCGGTACGACGCGCCCTTCGGCAGAATGCGCACCAGAGCGGCGTCGATGCCGTCCAGCGACGTCCCACTCATGAGACCGACGCCGATCACCGCAGATCCAAGTCGTCGATCAGCGCTTCGTAGAACGCCGCGCGCAGCTCGCGCGTATCCTTGCGCCCGAAATACACGCTGTTAGTTAGCAGCACGCCGCTGCAATCGCGGGACGGATCGGCCCAGACGCACGTACCGACAAAACCCGTGTGACCGAACGTTTCCATTGAGAGCAGCCGGCCGCACGAATTATCGTCGCTCGTTTTGAGCGCCCAGCCCAGGCCGCGGCGCAGCACCGGGTCCGGCGCTTGTTCGCGTACGGCTTCGCGCGCGACATCGGCTCGCACGACGCCGTCCGCTTTGCGTCCGCACAACGGCGCGAGGTATTGTTCGGCAAGCCATGCGACGTCGCGCGCGCTTCCGAAGATTCCGGCATGGCCGGCAACGCCGCCCATGAGATACGCTTTTTCGTCGTGCACGAAGCCTTGCACGCGGCCGCGCCACGCGTCTTCTTCCGTCGCCGGGATCGCGTTCCACTGTGCGTACTCGGGCAGATAGCGCGCTTGCGTTCCCAGCCCGCGCAGCAACGCGGCCAGCGATCGGCCGTAGATGCGCGCCAATAATTCACCGATGGCGATGAAGCCGAGATCGCTGTAGATCACGCGTTCGCCCGGCGTTGCCACCAGTTCGCGCTCGAGCGTATAACGCACGACGTTGAAGCCGAGCAGTTGCCGGTAATCGGCGCCCGAGTTCATGCCGGAATTATGCGCGAGCAGCATGCGCAGCGTGATCGGTTCGTGCGACGTGCCGCGCCACTCCGTGAAATGCCGCGAGACGGGCTCGTCCAGATGCAGCAATCCCTCTTGCACCGCGCGCAGCGCGAGCGTCGTAACGAAGATCTTCGTAATCGAGGCTAAATCGAACGAGGAATCGCCGTACACGGGCCGTGCAAGATCGTCGCTGCGCGTTACGCCGTACGCGCGCTCGAACCGCAGTAGGCCTTGGTGTTCGATACGCGCCACCGCGCCCGTGAACTGCGTGCCGCACGCATCGCGCAGCACCGAGTCGACGCGCTCGAAGGCGCGGCTAAGCGCGAGCAATTGCGCCACCGTGGAGCGGATACGTGCCCGAGGGCGGCGCGCCGCCGAACATGACGTCGGCCAAGCCGGCCATGCTGGGAGCATCGTCGCCGAACGTGCACAGCACGTTGGCGGCCTGCGGAATCAACGCCGCATCGAACGGTTCGCGCGTCGATACGAAAAGTGCGTCCGGAAACGCGTGCGCGAGTTGCACCACCGCATCGCCTTGCCCGGAATATACGTGCGCGCGGCGCATCAGCACGAGCGGCCGTTTTCCGCTTTCGCGCACTTTTTCAAGCATTGCCGCAACATCGCGCGCATCCGGCTCGAGCGGTAAGCGAAGCTGCGGCACGCCTTGCGCGAGCGTCGCGTGCTCGGTGTGCAAACCTTGCACACCTTCCGTCGTCGCGCCCTCGAACGTCACGATGATGCTCTGCGCCGCGTCCGCGTGTGCATAGCCGCGCAGCACGGTAACCGCGCGGCGGCCGATCTCCCGGCCGATGCCCGCATGGGGCGCAGGCGCATCCAGGGGCAGCGGCGGCTGCAACTTCAAACGCAGTGACTGCACGCGGCGGAACGCTTCTTCAAGGCGCGGTTGCGGCAGTTCGCCCGATGCGACAGCCGCAACGATGCGGTCGATGCTTTCGCGTGCGACGGCGAAGCTATGGCTGATCAGCACGCAATCCGCCCCGGCCTTCAACGCTTGTACCGCACCGGCCGCGCTGCCTACGCCTTTGGCGATGGCGTCCATCTGCATGCAATCGGTGAAGCAGACGCCTTTGAATCCGATCTCATCCCGCAGCAATCCGGTTAAAATCCGCTGCGAGAGCGTCGCAGGCGCGTCCGGATCCAGGGAACGCACGACGATGTGCGCGGTCATGACGGCATCGGCGGACGGCAGTAGGTCCGCGAACGGCACGAGATCCCGCTCCCGCAGCGTGGTTTCCTTGAGGTCGATGACCGGCAGCGCCAGATGCGAATCCACTTCGGTCGATCCGTGCCCGGGGAAATGTTTGTACGTCGCGATGACGCCTTGCGAGAGCAGCCCACGCGCGAAAGCGCCGCCGAACGCGGCAACGCGGCGCGGATCGTCGCCGAACGAGCGCGCGCCGATGACGGTATTGCGATCGAAAAGCGCCAGATCCAGCACCGGGGCGTAGTCGACGTTCACGCCCGCGCGGCGTAAATCGAACGCGACCTGCGCGCCGGCCTGCTCCGCGAGCGCGGGATCGTTTGCGGCGGCAACGGCGAGCATGGACGGCAGCTCTTCGACGCCGTCGCGCAGTCGCGCGACACGCCCGCCTTCCTGATCGATCGCGACGATCGGGTCCGGGAGAATCTCGCGAATCGCATCGGTGAGTCCGCGCGCCTGCGCGAGCGAGGCGATGTTGCGCGCGAATAAAATGAGGCCGGCCAGCGGCGTCTGCCGCAAATTCGCTTCGAGATCCTTATCGATCGACGTTCCGTCGAAGCCGACGCAGACGACGCCGGCCGCGAGCGCGCGGATATCGCTCATGCCAGCAACTCGCCGGTAACGCGATCGAAGCGGCGCGAGTGCTGCGGGGCAAACGTAATGCCGACTTGCTCGCCGGCTTGCGGCGTTTGCACGCCGCTCGTGCGCGCGAGCAGTTCGCCGCGGCCGGTGGCAACGCGCACGAACGTGTCGGCGCCGGTGAATTCTTGCGCGATGACGCGCCCGCGAAATGCGGATGTGCTCTCGAACGTAACGTGCTCGGGACGAATGCCGGTAATTTCCATATCTCCGTCGAGCAGATTCATTGGCGGCGATCCGAAAAACCTTGCGACGCGCACGTTTGCCGGGAAATCGTACACCTCGCGCGGCGTTCCGTACTGCGCGATACGGCCGTCGATCATGATCGCCAAACGATCCGCGATCGCCAGCGCTTCTGCGTGATCGTGTGTCACATGAATGGCAGGGCCGGAAAACTGACGCCTGAATCCGGCGAACTGACGCCGCACGTGCGCGCGCAGTTGCGGATCGAGATGCGCGAGCGGTTCGTCGAGCAGCAGCACGCGCGGATCGCTGAGTACGGCGCGCGCGAGCGCGGCGCGTTGGCGTTCGCCGCCGGAGAGACGCGCGGGACGCTCCTTCAAATGTTGTGCGATCTCAAGCGCTTCGGCCACCTCGCGCACGCGCCGCGCGGCGGCACCGGCAAATCGAAGATTGCGCTCGATGCTCATGTGCGGGAAAAGCGCGTCTTCTTGAAAGACGAGCGCAATCCGGCGCCGGTGCGGCGGCACCGCGGTAATCTCACGTCCATCCAGCGTGATGCGGCCGCTTTCTGGCGTTTCCAATCCGGCCAGCACGCGCAGCAGCGTCGTTTTGCCCGCGCCGCTGGGTCCCAGAATGACCAACGTCTCGCCATCGGCAACCGAGAGTGAGACGCCGTCGAGCGCCGCGCGAACACCCCGCGCGTCGCGGTACGACTTACCGAGATCAGCGAATGCGAATGATTTGAGCGATGAGACGGCCGTCGATCTCGGTGACGTCGACGCTGACGCGCGCTCCTCGTCCGAGGTCGGAAAACGACGCGAATGACGAACCACGGAAAATACTCGTCGTCGGCGTTACCGCGACCGGCACCATGCCGCGCGGCGTGTCGATGAGGATGCTGGCGCTGCCGTAGTCGACTCCCGCGATCGTACCGGAGACTGTCGCATGGGAGCGCGGGGACCCGGCGCCTTCGCTTTCGCGAACGTGCCCGTGGCCGTGCGCCCAAGGCGGCGGGTCGGCCAATGCCATGCTGCCGCTCGCGGCCAGGAGGGCCGCGGCGAGCGTTGCCGCTGCCAGCGTACGAAATGAAGCCATCTCGTTAGTATCAACGCGAATGCCCAAAGCTCTCGTTCCATTCTACAGGGCGCTTTCGTGAGCATCCCGTTAAGCCCGCCTCAAAACGGCCTACTCCCCGTCGAAGTACTCCAGCAGAGGAACCGAGCGCACGATGCGGTGGGAGCCGGGCGCATCGATCAGCAGTTTCTCGGAATCGGGATAGAAACAGACCTCGTTCTCTTCGTTCAGGCCGACCATGAGGACGAGGCACGATTCGGGACCGTTATTGATCAGTTGGTGCGTGCCGCGCTCGCCGACCGGAAAGGCGATGAAATCGCCGGCGCGGCACTGCAGCGTTCCGCGCGAGGTGCGGATCGCCGGCGTCCCCTCCAGAATGTAGAAGAACTCTTCTTCGCGATCGTGCGAGTGCAGCGGACAGAACGCTTTCCCCGCAGCGATCCGCGCCACGCGGTATCCCAGTTTTCTCGCGCCGATCAGCAAGCCGATTTCACCGTCGTCGCATTGATAGCGCTCGTGATCCCGATCCGGTTCGTATTCGATTTCAGCGAGATTGACGCGGTAGAGCTCCGCGCCCGCGCGCGAATCGAGCAACGCGGTGAGCGCAGCGTCCGCGCCGCTGAAGATTGGTTGGCCGTCGCACAGCAGCAACGCCTCCGGCTGCAATGCCCAAATCTTCCGCAGGGCGAGCACGAGCCGATCGGGATCCGCCAATTTCTCGTCCGGAAGCAGCGAGAGCGCGCCGGCCGGCGCGCCGAGAATCGCGTCGCCCAGAACGACAGCGCGTTCTTTCTGTAAATAGAGCGCGACCTCGCCGGCCGTTTTCCCGTGCGGCAGCGCGATCGCTCGCGCACCCGGAAAAACACTTTCGCCGCCCGCAAACGTGCCGTCGATGGCGATATCGAAGAGCGGCGCCTCGGGAGCGTGCGCGACGACTCGCGATCCGAACCGCTCGCGAAGCGCCTGCGCGTCCCGGCGATGGTCGCGGTTGGTGAGCACGATCGTCTTGACGCCGCCCCGCCCAGCGAGCCACTTCAGCGACTCCTCGTCGAGCGGCAGCGGATCGACCGCAACGTTGCCGTCTGCTGTTTCGAAGAGATAGCTGTTGAACGGCATGCCGCGGTCGGGCTGCCAGGCCGACCACATCCACGCTCCCGGAATCAAAAGCGGCGCGATCATTCCAGTTCCTTATAGTACGCGTCCACAGCCGACTGGCGGTCGATGCCATTGGCCCGCGCGCGTTCCACGATTTGGCGCATGCGCACCACGCGCGCGTCGTCAGCCGCCTTTCCGGCGAGGACAAGGCGCAGCGCGATAAGGCTCAGGTCGGGCGTCTTGGGTCCGAGCATCTTGATGCCTTCGTAAAATGCCGCGCTGCCCGGCACGTCCGTCCGGTTCTTCAATACTTCCTTGACCACTTGGGCTTTCTGGGGCGTCCCGTCAAGAAGATAGCGGTCGAGGTAATCGAACTTCATGCTATGGGATTCGCCGCGCGGATTGCATTGCTCTGCGGGCTGGCGCCGCTGATCGTGGGCGCTGCGCCGGCGCGTCCGCTGCCGCTTGCCGCCGTGTTCTCGCACATGCGCGCCGCAGCTGGTCCGCTTTACAACGCGCATCTCATCAGCACGTCACCGCACGCGGTGGACGGACAGCAAGCCATGCTCGATACGGACGTGCAAGGTTTGCGGTTTTCGCTGCGGCAATGCACCGGCGCGATCTGCGTCGCGACGTATTTCGACGGCGAACGCCTTTACTCGGTGAATATCAACGGCACGGCGCTGCCGCGCTCGCCGGCGCCGGAAGCGTATCTGCGCGCACTTCGTATTACCGGCGTGTTGGATTTTCTCTCACCGGATTTTCAATCGCAAGGCGGACGCGTGTACGACGGCGGGTACACACGATTCGAAGGCCGCCGCTGCCGCGAGATTTTCGTTTCCGACACAATCGCGACGCCGATGAAGATCTTCGTCGATCCGCACACATGGCTCGTGGCCGGCGCCCAAGACATGACGGGAAGTGCGACGTACGTGATGCGCGATTACCGGCGCGTCGGGCCGTACCGGCTCCCATACACGATCGATCGCAATGGCGCGCCGCTCGAGCGTTACGTCACACGCGCGGTGGCGAGCGGCAACCTTGAAGCGCCGCAGGGCCTGAAGCCCACGTTTTCCGATGCCTCCGCCGGCATGCCGATCGATCCCGGCAGCTCTGCGCCCGTCGGCACGTGCACGATCGGCGGTTTGCACGTGAAATGCCTAATCGACACCGGGAATTCCAGCATGTCGATGAGTTTAGAGCTCGCGGAAAAGTTGAACTTGAAACCGATCGGCATGTTGCACGTTGCCGGACTCGGCGATTATGCGACGGAGGTCGTGCGAACGGGCCCGCTGGAGATCGGCAACGTGCGGTTCGGCGACGCCAATTACATCGTGCTGAGCGATATTAGCCGCTATGGATACGACTTGGTGCTCGGCGCGGATATTCTGGCGAGCGCCGCGGTGACGATCGACTACAGCAAACACGCACTATACTTCGGACGCGCCGCCACGGTGCCGCAACGCGGAGCCACGGTCCCGCTGCAGTTTCAGAACTTCGTTCCGGTCGTAAGCGTGACGCTCGGCGATTTGCCGACAATGCTCGCGGTGGACACCGGCGACGAATCGAACATCAATCTCGCGTATGCGTACTACCGCCGGCATTCCAATCTCTTCTCTCCGACCTCGAGCGCGAGCGTAAGCGGCGTGGGCGGAGCGAGCGTAGAGATGCTGGGGCACATTCCGAGCGTGACGATCGGGAATCTGACCGCGCAGAATCAAGAGATCGGCACGACCCAGACGCTCAAAGGCACCGCCGACGGTCATCTGGGCTCGCGCTTCCTCTCGAACTACACGGTGGTACTCGACTATGCGCGCGGCGAGTTGCAGCTGCTTCCAAAAACCGTCCAATAGTGCTGCAGATCGCAGTACGCGTCAAACCGGGTTCCAAGCAGCCCGGCATTTCCGTTGAAGATGGAACGGTCGTTTTGCGGGTGCGAGAGCGCGCCGTTGAGGGAGCGGCGAACGCCGCCTGCGTGAAGGCCTTAGCCGAAGCGCTCGGCGTCGCGCCCGCGCATGTGCTGTTGCTGCATGGCGCCCGGGGACGCGAAAAGCGCTTTGCCATCGAAGGCATCGAGGAAACGCTTGCCCGGCGCCGCCTGGGCTTGCGGGTATGATGACGCCATGCCGAAGATCGATCTGCAGCGGCCGCTTTCCGTTCCCGCTGTTCCCGCACGCGCGGCGATTTCTTCAATCATGCACGAGATCGCGGGAGCCAAAGGCGAGTGGAGCGACTTCTCGCTCTACGTTGCGCTGGCAACGCTCGGACTTCCCGACGTCGGCTATATTGCAATTCCCGTGACGATCGAGTTGCTCTCGGAAACGCTGGAACCGCGGCACGAGATCGCATTTACGATGCACGCGCGCCGCAGCCCGCAGCTCTTTCCGAAGTTTACGGGCAGCATCGGCATCGACAGCACCGGGCCCTCGAACGCGCTGCTCTGGCTTGGCGGCGATTACGACATGCCGATGAGCGGGCTCGGCAACTTGGTGAACCGGCATTTGGCTGGAAATACCGCGGAGCAATCGCTGCAAAATATGCTCACCGAACTCGCCGGCGCGGTCCAGGCGCGCGTCGAACGGCGCGAAATGGACCGCGCGCGCTACCGCCTGATCTTCAACACCGGTGACTGACCTTTCAGCACGGGAATGCATTCCGTGCAAAGGCGGCGTTCCGCCCATGCCGCAAGAGGCAGCGCGGGCAATGCTCGCGCAGCTCGGCGGCGGTTGGGAACTGCGCGGCGGCGAGCACTATTATCTGGAAAAAACGTACCGCTTCAAAAACTTCGTGGAGGCGATCGCATTCGTGAACCGCGTCGGCGAACTCGCGGAATCGCAAGCGCACCATCCCGACATTGCGCTCGCATGGGGCCGCGTCACGCTCACGATTTGGACGCACAAGATCAAGGGTCTGACCGAAAGCGACTTCGTCTTCGCCGCGAAGTGCGACGCGTTGCCGGTCTAGAGTCCGGCGACGCCTAGTACGCCGGTAAGCTGCGTCGCTTGACCGGAGATCTGCAGCGCGGGCGCGATGTTGCCGCCGCCGGGCAACGGAAACGGCAGCGGGCTGAAAACTTCGACGGATCCGCCGCCGTTCGCGACGTCGAGTTGTCCGAACGGATCGAAGCCGATCTCCTGCGGCGCCGATAGCCCGGTCGCGGCACCGGAAAATGTAAACATCGGCGCGGCATTCCCAAACGCGTTGGAGGCGAAGACTTCGATCGTGTTGTTGCCGCTGTCGCCGGCCCAGAGCCGCCCGAGCGAATCGATCGCCAGTCCAAACGGGGCGTTAAGGCCGGTCGCGCCGCCGGCCAGCGTCAAAAACGGCGTTTCGTTCGCGGGCACGATGCCGGTCCTCACCGGCGCGTACGCCGTAATGGTGTTGCTCGCCGTGTTTGCGACAAAGATGTCGCCGTGCGCGTCAACGGCAATGCCGTTCGGCTGCGCGAGATGCGTCGATGTGCCCTGAATCCACGTCGAAGGATAGACGTTTTCGGCGGAGCCCGGAGCAAAAGCGACGATGCTGTCCACGCCCGCGCCGTTGCGCGACGCGTTGTTCGTGACGTAGATCGTGCCGGCGGAATCGAGCGCGATCATCGACGGGCCGCTAAGCTGCGTGAGATTCCCGCGAATGAACGAAAGCGGCAAAATGTTTCCGCCGGTAAAGGCCGGGTACACCGTGACGGCACCGCCGGCATTGGCTACGTATAAGGCGTTCTGCGTTACGGTCAGGCCGCCGGGGCGATCCAATTGCGTATTGCTTCCGGCGAGTGTTTGCGCGGGCGCGGCGTTGCCGCGCGCCGTGCCGTCGAACAACAAAACTTGATTCGCGGTAACCGTGGTCGCATACAGAAAGCGCACGCGCGGCGTGGGGAAGGGCGAAACCGGTCCCGCACTCCCGCCGCATCCCGACAGCAGCGCCGCAGCGAGCGCGACGTACAGCCACTTCATGCGCTGAGCATACAACGAACGCGCAAAACCGCGCAGGGGCGCAAGGCTCAAGCCTCCCAGGACGGGTAACAACACGGCGATGAGCATCCGTATGACGACCCCGCTATTGGCCGTACTTCTTGGGCTAACGCTGCTCTTTGCCGCCGGAGCGCTTGCTGCCGAGCCGGAGACCTCAGCGTTGCTCGGCAAGATTGATCTCTGCACAGTCGTGGCGGTGCAGATGATCGACGACGTCGATTCGTCGCAGGCGCGTCCGGGCGATTTCTTCCGTTTCGAGACGATCAATGCCGTGACGGTAGGAAACACCATCGTCTTGCCGGCGCGCACGATCGGTTACGGCATCGTATCGATCGCTTCGGCCGCGGGCCGCGGCGGACGGCCCGGAACGCTGGTGCTCGAGCCGCGGTATCTCGTTTTACCGGGCGGCGAGCACTTCGGCGTGGTGCTGGATCACAACGCGAGCGATCTGCAGCGCAGCGGCAACAGCGGCAACATGCCCGGATATTTGGGCGCAATACCGTTGCCCGGCATCGGGGCTGCCATCGGCCTCTTCAATTACTTCCACCACGGCAAAGACATCGAAGTAAAGAAAGGCACGATTTTTTCGGTCTTTCCAAGCGACTCCCCATCCGTAGAGAAATGCCAGGACAAGCCGGCGCTCTGAAGATCGCACCTACCGTTCGTAAAGCGTGCCCGGCCCGATCGATTGGCGGAACATGATGCGAAACGTGCGCGGCGCGAGAATGCCGGCGTTCGCGGGAGCGTAGCTGCCGTCCGCCAAGCGGACGGGGATGCCGGTGTACCCGGCCGGGAGCGCACCGCCGAAAGCGCCGGTGAGATTCTCGACGGAGATTTGAAATTTCGAGAGCGCTCCCACGGATAATTCGAGATTCGAATTGAGCTCCGCGAACGCCGGTTCGTAGAATGGATTGTTCGCGCCGTAGTAGAGAGCGCCGAGCGACAAGCGCGAGCCGCGCGGCCATTTATAGCTGATCTCACCGTAGCCTTGCGCGTAGGGCACGCGCGTCTGCGCGATGTCATTCGCGCCGGAAATCAGTGGGGATCCGCCCGAGAGATTCTGACCCGGAATGACCGCAAGGTTTGAGAAGCCGTCATAAAATCCGGGCGGAACGTTTTGAACATACGTGCGTGCGAACGCGGCCTGCGCGATAAAACCGAGACCGGCGCGCTTGAACTGTTGCAAAGAGAGCTCGATGCCTTCGTGGATCATCGGCGGACCGCCGAACCAGCGATACGCCACGTTCGGCGCGGCACTGCTGCCGTCCACATACGCGCCGTGCGTGACCACGCGATACGCGTCGGTGGAAAGTGTCGTCGTATCCCCGTGCAGGCGGTATTCCAGCCCCGCGTCGTACCCGAAAGACGTTTCGGGCGAGAGCGATGAAGACGTGCGCGTAAGCGTATAGGTCGGTAATCCCACCGGCTGTTGCGCGAAGATCCGCGACGGATCGACGTTGAGCGCGGCGGCCGGAGGAGCCGCTGCACCGCTGCCGGCCGCAACCCGCACAGTAAGATTCGAGCGTACGTGGAGCGCGGCGCCCGCGTGAATCACCGGCGTCCAAACCGTCGCGTCGCGAAAGCTCGCACCGCCGTTGTCGCTGTAGCGTTCGCGCATTCCCAGCGCAGCAGCGGCAAATTGCAGATCGAGAGCCGAGGACGGATGTAAAATCGCGGCTCCGCGCAGCACCGTTTGATCGCTGCGCGCCCCCGGTGCAATAAGCCCTGCGGCTTCCGTAAAGCCGTTGCGGTGCGAGAGCTCGATCTGATAAAGATTTCCGGCGATTTGATGGTCGTCTTGCAGCGAGAATCCGACCGCGCTATCGAGTGCGTCGATGCCCGCAGCAAACCCGGGGAATGCAAGCGGATCGTACGCCCCGGTGCGCTGTAATTGCATGCCGTACATGCGTCCGCTGAAATGATCGGCGCCGCTGTCCGCATCGAGTTCGAGCGAGTACAAGCCGAAACGGTGAGACGCCTGCGCATCCTGCGATCCGGCGAAGGACGCAAAACCGCCGCTCGTGCGAAAACCGCGCGCAACTCCCATACCGGCGACGCCTTGCGATCCGAGATAACTTGCGGTCGCGCTTACCGCGGGCGAAAGCTCGTACTTGATCTTCAGCAGCTGCGCGCGCTGCAGCGCTGCGCCTGCGGCCCCAAAGCCCGTCTTTGGCCCCGGATTGCCGTCCACCGCAAGCATGGTCGTGAACGCAAAGCGGCCGGCGGCACCGCCGTACGAGAAATCGCTGAATTGCCCGCCGCGCGTGTCCGTCTCCACTTCCAACAGCGCTTTGCGCAGCGAGCCCGGATCGGCCGTGCGCAAATTCAGGACGCCGTCGACCGCGCCCGGAATGGCGGACTCGGCACTGCCATAGCCTTTGAGGACTTCGACGTCTTGCAACACGAACGACGGCACGAACGCAAGATCGAAGCTTCCGCTGCCGGGTAAAGCGACCGGATTGCCGTCGATCAACAAGGCGGTTTCAAAGGGGAGACCGCCGCGAATCGATGCGGTGTACGGCGCTTGCGGCTGCGCCGCATTTACGTCGCCGGCGCGAACGGCGTTCACGCCCGGCGTTTGGTTCAGAACCGTGGAGAGCGCTGCTTGACCCTGATCCCGGTACGCTTCACGCGGAAATACTTTGAGTGCAGCCGGCGTCGTGTTGAACGGAAGACGCTCGCGCGCGACAGCGGAGCCGATCACTTTGAGCGACGTAAGCGACGGTGAGAGCGTCAATACGCCTAGATCGAGCGCCGCATCGCCTACCGCCAGATGAGCGCGGGACAAGCGCGCATACCCGGCTGCAGTAATGGCGAGCGCGTAATCGCCGGGCTCGACGGGCGGCCGCAAAAACACGAAAGCGCCATCGCGCCCGGTGCGAAAACGCTCGTGCACCGGACCGTCGAGCTTTACGATCGCACCCGCTACGGCTCTTCCCCCTGCCGATACAATGCGCCCCGTTACCGCGGTCTCAGCCGCCCGCGCGCGGGAGCCGCACACAGGAACGATTAAGCAAACAATGCTACATGCGAGCAGGCATAACACATACGCGCGCTTTAGAAAGAATAGGGACTCCACGGGCATGCAGTCGGTACTACGGGCTTTTCTGGGCTTTGCCTTCGTATTGAGTTGCTGCATCCCCGCGCTCGCGCAAGATGCGGGAAGCATTTCGGGAAGCGTGCGCGACGCCGCCGGTGCGCCGATCGCAGGCGCAACCGTGCTGCTGAGCGGACCGCGGCGCGTCTCGATCGCCACGGACAATACCGGCGCCTTCCGCTTCACGGGTTTACCGCCCGGAACATACGCCGTCACCGCCAATAAAGGCGGATACGATCCCGGCGGCGTGAGCGCGATCGCGGTCTCGAATACTCCCGTCGCGCTCGCCATCACGCTCGAACAGGCCAGCCTCTCGAGCATCCGGCAGATCGCGCATGCCGTCGTCTCGGCGCACGGCGCATTCAACTCCAGCGAAGCGGCGCAAACGTTTCTGAGCGCATCGCGTTTGCAGCAGTCGGCGCAGGTCGTGCAAGTCAACCATGAACTGGATCGAGTACCCGGCGTCGTTTCAGCTCGCAGCGGCGGCACGAACGCGGCGGTGCCGGGCGCGATCACCTCACCGAATATGCGCGGCGCGCTGGATTATGAAAAAGAAACGCTGCTCGACGGACATCCGCTCATCAACGGGCGTTTCGGCGATTATCCCGTGATGTTCGTGAACAGCTTCCTGCTCGACGGCATCGAGGTCACTGAAGGCCCCGCCGCAAGTGCGCCGTCGATCAACTACGGCATCGGCGGCACGTTGAATTTCCGCACCGCCGAACCGGCGCGTGAGACGCAAGGCCAACTGCTGCTCGGCATTGACGGCTATGGCGGAGCGTACTCCAACTTCCGGTATTCGGGAACATCGCGAAACGGCAAACTGGGTTACATCTTCGACTACACCGCTTCGGGCACGCGCGGCCCGCTCGACAATTATCAATCGAAGGTAACGCTTCCGCCGGGCAGCACGGTCGCGGGTTACGGCGTTCCGTCAGGAACGACATCGTCCAAACCGGTGAACGGTGCGGCCGGACCGTATCCCGTACCGAACGCGGTGGGCAACCCGTCAAACGCGTACGTCACGCTCGTTGCCTGCTGCCAAGCCGTAAATTCTTCGTATCTGAACCGCGGCGAACTGGCGAAATTGCGTTACGCGTTCTCGCCTGCGACATCGGCAACGCTCGCGTTTATCGGCCTACAATCGCAATACGACAACACTGCCTCGGGATTCGCACAACTGTTTTCCACTTTCGCGCCTGCGGCAACCTATGGAAATCCGGCGGGCGGCCCGGTTGCGGATCAGCCGCTGCTGCTCAACAGTGCAACGCAGATTCCCAGCCGGCGGTTGATCGATAGCGAACCCGTGCTCGAAGCAGAGCTGCGAACTGCATACCACGACGATAGTGTTGTCGCACGCTTTTACGGCGCGGCGCTGGACCGCTTCACGGTCAATCCGCTCGACAATCCGCAAGCAAACTACACAGCCGGCCCGATGACGCTGTACGGTACCGCGACGATCGGCGGCCAACCGGTGACGTTCGACGGACAGAGCGCGAGCGTCACAATTCCTACGCCGTACTTCCAGCAAGTGGAGCAGGACCAGCTGCGCGGCGAGTCGTTCGAGTACGACCACCCTATCGCAGCAAATCTGTTGACGTTTTCGTTCGACCGCACCACGATGCTCACGAATGCCTACACGATAACGGGCAGCAAAACAAACCCGCAAGGACATTTGAGCGTCGCGATTCCGGGCGGTTCGCGGCAAGACTTCTCAACCTATTTGCTGCGCGGCATTTGGCAGATCGATCCCCGCACGGAGCTGACGCTCTCGAATTACTACAATATTTACCGCAGCGCATTCACATCGGGAAAGAATCCGGATGGCAGCTTCGCGTTTCAAACGGTGACACGCGTACACGACGATCCGCGCATCGGCGTCGCCTTCCATCCGGCCGGCAACGTATCGCTGCGCTTCACGGCCGGCTCTGCGGTGGCGCCGCCATATCCACAGTTGCTCGATACGCCGAACCAAACGCCGGAACAAGTGTACACTCCCGGAGCGACGACGGTGACGATCGCGCAGAACTCCGGCGGCCTTGCGCCCGAAACGTCGTTCGGCTACGATGCCGGCGGCGATTTCCGTCTTTCCAGCGGCGCGGTACTCTCTGCCGACGCATACCTTACGGATCTGCGCAATCAGTTCGTCGGCACGGTCACTCCGTCGGGCAGTTTCACGCCGCCGGGTTCCACGGCATCCATTCCGGTGTTCGCCAGCACCAATGCGAATCTCGGGAAAGCACGTTTCGAAGGCGTGCAGCTGATGCTTTCCAAGGACGTTCCGGTGGGCGTAGGCTACGCAATCGGCGGCGCACTGCAGCGCGCGTACGCCTACGGCATCGATCCCTCGTTTTATGCGACGGCCGCGGGACCGGATACCACGAACATCGGAGTAGTCCCCGGCATCAACTACACCGGCGACAACAAGCCGTTCTTCAACGGCATCTCAAACAAATCGGAAGCGTATTCGCAAGGCTACGCACAGCTGCACGACCGGTACGCGCACGGACAATATTTCGAGCTCGGCGCAACGTATTACGGCGCGAACAACACGTACAACGTCCCGGCGTTCTTCGTAATGAATGCGGTGTACCGGATGCGCGTGGCGGAGCGCACATCGGTGCAGCTCTCTGCAGACAATCTGCTAGGGGCCTACGCTCAGCCGTACTTACAATACGGCGCGGGCTTGGGAGCGCCGCTCATCACCGGTCAGACCGGCCTGCGCAGCATCGTACCGTACGGGCCGGCTGTTCTGCGCTTTCAGATCGAGCAGCGCTTTTAAAGCGCTCGAACGAAGCCGGCGATTGCGGCCAGCACGATTGTGCGGCGATCGCGATGCGGCGCGTGCCCGCAGCCCGCAAGAAGCAGTGAGTCGACGGGCGCTCGAGTTGCGCGCGCCCGAATGGCCTCGAGTTGAGCCGGCGAGCCGTACTCGTCGTCCTGGCCCTGGATGAGCAGCAGCGGCGCGCGTACCTGCGCGACCGCATCTTCGATATTCCACTCGCGGAACGCCGGATGCAGCCAGATGTCGTTCCAGCCGTAGAACGTGCGATCGGCGTCGGCGTGATGGCGCGCAAGACGCTCCCGTAAGTCCGTAGATTCGTACGAAGCCTTAGCCGCGGCGATACTGCGTACGGAAAGGTCTTCCACGAACACGTGAGGCGCCTCGGCAACCACGCCGCGCAGACGATCGCCATTTTCGCCCGCATAGATGAGCGCGATCGATGCGCCGTCGCTTTGACCGATCAGCACCGCGTCGCGAATATCGAACGCATCGAGCAACTCGGGCAAGATGTGCGCTTCGTCGTGCATGTAGGAAACGCCGCGCGCGGCTGCCAGCACGTCCGAGAAGCCATTGCCGTACCGCGAATAGACAAGCGTGCCGCAACCCGTCGCGCGCGCGAGTTCATCGGGAACGTCTTTCCAAAGTCCGAGCGAACCCAGCCCTTCGTGCAAAAAGACGAGCACCGGCGCACCGTCTCGTGCAGGCGCAGCGTAAGCGACGTCCAGGCGGCGTCCCGCGATAGAGACGGGCGCGCTCACGCGCGCGTCTTCGGCTCGAATTTCAACGAGAGCGAGTTGATGCAGTAGCGCGTGCCGCGCGGCTGCGGGCCGTCCTCGAAGACGTGACCCAGGTGTGAATCGCAGCGCTTACAGCGCACTTCGATGCGGTGCATGCCGTGGCTGAAGTCTTCCAGGAGCCGCACGTTTTGCTGCTGATCGGGGTGCGTGAAACTCGGCCAGCCGCAGTGCGATTCGAACTTTGAGTCCGATTCGAAGAGCGGCGCGCCGCAGGCGCCGCAAGTGAACGTTCCTTCGCCGCGCTCTTCGAGAAGATTTCCGGTGAACGGCGCTTCGGTGCCGGCTTCGCGCAGAATGCGATAGCGATCCGGTCCGAGTTCGGCGCGCCATTCCGCTTCCGGTTTGGTAATTTCGGGTGTGACGTCGTGCTTCACGTTACGAGCTGCCTTCCATCTCGATATCGGTGCCGCTCTCATCGAACAAAAACCGCGTGTCGTACGACATCGGCTCACCCGTGACGGCGTCGTTCACGCGCGAGTGGATGCTGAGGCGATGCATGACGCGGCTGCCGCGCTTCACAGTACCGCCGTAGAAATACTGAACCAGCGGTATTTTATCTTTCTCGATGGGAGCGAGCCGGCGGCTCTGCACGAGCATTTGCAGCAAGCGTTCTTGGAGCCGCGTCGGAATCAGCCGCGCAACATCGTCGGCTTGCATGCGCACGAGCTCGAGTTCTTTTTGCGCTTTGTTTTCGACGGCGACCGCTTCGTTATTGCAGAAACGGACCAGCGCATCCCAGTCGTCGGCCCCGATGCCGGTATACTGCACGCCGTAGCGGTAGACGGGCCGCCCTTGCAGCGTGCCGGGTACGCACCAGATCTGCTTGGCGCGCACGAGAATCGCGCGGTCTTCCACTTGCACGCGAAAATTGATCTCGTCCTTGTCGAACTTCGCCGTCGAGATCAGCCCCATGCCGCTCGCCGAGATGTCCACGCCTGTCAATGCGGTCCATCCCGAGCCCGCCGCGAACCACGCACGGAACCCACCGGTCCGGCGCGGATAACGCCGGCGGTTCTCAGGCTTGCCCGCAAACCAAGTCAGCAGATCGGACAGCATCGTTCTTTCTTTGTATCGGTGTTGATGGATATCATTGTGAGAGGGCCCACAGGGACGTTTGGCCCGTAGGCAGCATTTCAGACCGCCGGCCGGGGCCGGCTTCGATAAAAGTCGCCATCCGCGCTCCGGTCACGAAGTTTTTGAAAGACGCGCTTGACCTGCAAGTGGTGCCCCACCCGCAGCGCGAATCGTAGGACAGACATGAACGAACAGTCCCACCTCGACGAAACCACGCACGTTCCCCAAGCCGAGCCCGAAGCGCCGCAAGCAGAGGAGACTGCGCAGCCGGAAGCCGCGCAGGCAGAAGCCGCGCAGCCGGAAGCTGCTCAGCCCGAACCTGCGGTAGACGCAGAGCCGGCGAAGGCGAATCCGGGACGCGAACGCGCGCAGGCCGCGTGGCAACGGCTCGTCGATGCGAAGAGCTCCGGCGAGACGATCCAGGCGAAGGTAAAATCGGCCGTCAAGGGCGGGCTGCTCGTCGACATCGACGGCTATCGCGGATTTCTGCCGGCCTCGCAGGCGGGCGTTGCAAAAGGCGCGCCGGTCGAAGGTCTGGTGAACGAAACGTTGGCGCTCAAAGTGATCGACGTCGATGAGCAGCGCAAACGCGTCGTCGTCTCGCACCGCCGCGCGCAGCAAGAAGAACGCCGCAGCGCGCGCACCGAGTTGATCCGTTCGCTCAAAGTCGGCGAGGAGCGCGATGCGACCGTCGCACGTCTAACCGATTTCGGCGCGTTCGTGGATCTTGGCGGCGTGGATGCGCTGATTCCGGCCAGCGAACTGGCCTTCGAGCGCGTCGACAAACCGGCCGACGTGGTGAGCATCGGCGAGAAGTTAAAAGTGCGCGTGCTGCGCGTCGAACAAAACGGCAAGAAGATTGCCGTCTCGCGCAAAGGCGCGCTGCCGGATCCGTGGCGCGATCACGCGGATCTGCTGCGTCAAGGAAAAGCCGTGGAAGGTACTGTGGTCTCGAAGGAGCCGCGTCTGGAAGTTGCGCTTGCAGACGGCGTCGTCGGCACGATCGGCGAGCGCGACGCCAATCCTCAAGATTACGAGATCGGCGAGAAAGTCGAAGTGACGGTGCGCACCGTGGATTACCGCAACCGCAGACTGCGTCTGAGCTTGCCGCATTCCGCCGCGACGTTCTCATCCGGTTCCTTCGCGCCGCTCGGAGTCGAGCTCGGTGGCGATCGCTAATCGCCTTCTCGCGATTGCGGCTGCTGCGGCACTCGCAGTGCCGCTTGTAGCGCGCGCCGATCAGGGTTCGCGCGACGCGGCCATCCAGCAAGCGGTGCACCAACAGATCGTGCAGAGCGCCGTCCAGCAAAGTCTGGAGTCGCAGCTTCAACAGCAGCAGTCCGCGCTCCAGACTCAGCAGCAGAGCATGCAAATGCAAGCGCAAAGTGCGGTAAGTTCCCAATTGTTCGTGCTGCAGCAGATCCAAATTCAACAGCAATTGCTGCTGATTCAAGCGGAACTGCGGGCGCTGCAATCGGCCAAGAAGCCCGCGAAGAGCAAACACACGCACCCATAGCCGCTTAGCCCTCCTCGAAGGCGGGTAAGCGATAGCCGTACGGCCTTGTGGGAGGTTGCGGCTTGAGCGTTTCCGTGGAACTCCTGCGCGACAACGTCGAACCTGAAGACGTCGCGCTCTTTAGTACTTTCACAATTTCGGCGACGGCGTGGCTGCTGTTCAGCACCGCCGTCGGCGTGCTGCTGAGTTTTAAGTTTCCCTATCCCGATTGGGCGACGAATCCCGCGCTTTCGTTCGGGCGTCTGCGCGCCATTCACACCAACGACGCGTTTTACGGCTGGGCTTCGGTTGCGTTGAGCGGCGCTGCGCTCTATGTCGCTTCACGCACGTCCGGCATTCCGGTTGCCGGCAAGCGGTTCGCGTGGGGAGGTCTCGCGCTCTTCAACATCGCGGCGATCCTCGGCACGATCACGCTGGACATGGGGATCAACAACGGCGATCAAGAGTATCGCGAGTGGGTGTGGTGGGTGACGGCCGTGTTTTTGCTCGCCGTGATCTTTACGTTCACCGCCCTCTTGACCACCGTCGCAAAGCGCGTCGAGCGCGAGATCTACATTTCCAACTGGTACACTTTGGGTGCGTTCGTCTTCACGATCTTGCTAGGGATCACGGCCTATATTCCCGTGTATCAGCGCGGCCTGGGGCAAGTCGCCGTGCAAGCATTCTACATGCACAACGCCGTCGGCATGTGGTTTACGTTCCTGGCGCTGGGCGTGACGTACTACGCGCTGCCCAAATTGCTGAACCGGCCGATCTATTCGTACGCTCTGGGCGTGCTGGGATTCTGGACCAACCTCTTCTTCTATCCGGTAATCGGCGCGCATCACTACGAGTTCACGCCGCTCCCGTGGTGGTTTCAAACCCTCGCAATCGTCTTCAGCGTAGGTATGCTGGTCCCGGTGTGGGCCGGAACAGGAAATTTCTTTCTGACGATGCGCTGGCAATGGGAAACGGTGCGCCGCTCGTACGCGCTGCCGTTCATCGTCGTCGGAGTCGCGTATTATTTTCTCGGCTCGACGCAAGGCACGGTAGAGGCACTGCGCAGTCTGCAGACCATTTGGCATCTCACGAATTACACCGTCGGCCACTCGCACGCGACGATGTACGGATTCATCACCTTCATCGCATGGGGCGCGATCTACGCGCTGTTGCCGCGAGCCACCGGTAAACGCCCGCCGGTGCTCGCAACCGGCCTTCACTTCTGGCTTGCGACGGTAGGCGTAACGGCGTACGTTGTGTTTCTTTCAGTAGGCGGCACCGAACAGGGCCTCGCGTGGGCCGCCGGCGATCCGTTTATCGCTTCGGTTGAAGCAGCGGCGCCGTACTGGGCGGGACGCGCCGTCGCCGGACTGTTCATGTTTCTGGCGCACGTGATTTTTGCGTACAACGTGTTCATGATGACGGTCGGTCCGTCGCGCGAATCGGATCGCTACGAGCGCCGCCCCGCGCCGGTGCAAAGCACGTGAACCGCGGCATGAATAACGTTTGGGTGCTCGTCATCGCGGCCGGCGCGATCTACGGATGCTTTTGCATTTTGATGGGCGTTGCGCCCGGTATGATACTCTCGCACACGCCGCCCGTGGCGGGACTGAAGCCGCTCACTGCGGCAGAGGCGCGCGGACGGGACGTGTACGTGGCGGAAGGGTGCTCGTACTGTCATACGCAGAACGTGCGGCCGCTCGTGCAAGACAAAGTGTTCGGCCGTCCTTCCGTCGGCGGCGATTACGCTTACGACACGCCGCAATTGCTCGGAACCGAGCGCACCGGTCCGGATCTTTCAAACATCGGCGCGCGTCAGCCCAGCGATGTATGGCAGTACATTCACCTGTACGATCCGCGCGCGCTCGTGCACGAATCGATCATGCCGCGATACACCTGGCTCTTCCAGGTGCGGCCGTCCGCGAGCGCGGGCGAGATTACCGTTCCGCTGCCGCCGGGCTACGCGCCCGCCAACGGCGTAGTGATTGCGACGCAACAGGCGCAAGATCTCGTCGCATACTTGAAGTCGCTCAAGCAATTGCCGCTGGGAACTGTGAAATGACCGGCTGGGCCATCGTTCTCGTAGGAACTATTGCGACGTTGTGGAGCATCGGCGCGGCGATCTATTGGACAGTTCGTCCCGGTGAAACGGATCCGTCGCATCCGAAGTATTCGATCTTGCGGAGCGACCGCTGATGCAGTACGACCAACGCGTGCCGGAAGATCCCGTAGCCGTCCGGATCTTTTTGGACGAGGCCGCCGAACCGATCGCCTCATACCGTCCGCCTGCGCGCTTTCACATGGACACGCGCTCGATGCGCGACGGCGAGCACACGCTGCGCATCGAAGCCGTCGACGCTCTTGGCAACACCGGCGTGCGGCTCATTCCGTTCGTCGTTTCAAACGGCCCGGGCATCACGGTGACCGGCCTGCGCGCAGGCTCGCGCGTGCGCGGAGGCGTGGATATCGACATCAACGCGTTCAGTGCGGAAGAGCCGTTCGATCCGGTGCGCGCCGAATCGGCAGGACCGATCCCCGTGTGGACCTGGGTGCTGATCGTGGTGATCGCGGTTTGGGGCATGTGGTACGGCCTGGAGTATTTTGCGACGCCGCCCGCATTCGCACAGACGCCGACATATGCGCCCAATCCAACGCTGGTCGCCGCCGAAGCGCCTGCGGTGCAAACCAGCGTGCAAACACCGGCGCCGGTTGCAAGCAACGCCGCCACGGGCAGCAAGAACGTCGCGGGCTTCGATTACTCGGCGCTCGGCGCACAAGTCTATTCAGGGAATTGCGCGTCCTGCCACGGCGAGACCGGCGCGGGTACGCCCGGCGCGTTCCCGCCGCTCGCGGGCGACCCGGTCGTCACCGGGAAAGATGCCGACGCGCACATCAAGATCGTTCTGCACGGCCTTTCCGGCAAAAGCATCGCCGGGACGAAATACGCGGCGCAAATGCCGGCCTTTGCCGCGCAGCTCAGCGACGCTCAGATCGCGGCGGTCATTGACCACGAGCGTACCTCGTGGGGCAACCAAGCAGCGACGATAACACCGGGACAAGTTTCGCGTGACCGCTAGCGGCGTTCGTTTAGTGCTGCGGCGGCATTGGGTAGATAGTGCTCGTTTGCCGCGTGTTTGAAAGTGAGAAAGGCGTTCACTCGCCGCGTCTGAAGTTTTGGTTATGACGAGTGCGACCGGGTCACCGGAGAACGCCGAGCTTATCGCCCGGATCGATTGGGCGCAGACACCGCTCGGCGATGCCGGGCAGTGGCCGCCCGCCCTTCGTACGGTACTGCAGCTGGTTCTGAACAACCGTTTCCCCATGGTCTTTTGGTGGGGACCGCAGTTCGTTCAGTTCTACAACGATCAGTACACGCCAATGCTGGGCGAAAAACATCCGCGCTCCATGGGCCAGGGCGCGCAGGCGTGCTGGGAAGAGATCTGGGACGTCATCGGCCCCCAGGTCACGTCGGTCTATGCCGGCGGCCCGAGCACCTGGAACGAGGACTTGCTGCTCGACATCAACCGTCACGGCTTCGTCGAAGAAACGTACTTCACGTTTTCGTATAGCGCGCTTCCCGACCCGGAGGCGCCCGGCGGGATCGGCGGCGTCCTTGGGACCGTCCAGGAGACCAGCCAGAAAGTCATCGGCGAGCGCCGCATGCAGTTGTTGCGCGATCTGGCGGAGCGCAGCACCGAAGCGCGCACGGTTGAGGAAGAATGTACGCTCGCCGCGGAAACGCTCGAACGTTATCCCAAGCCGGTTCCGTTCTGCGCGATTTATCTGATCGCCGACGATCGCAAGACCGCGAAACTGGCGGCGGCGGCAGGCTTAGAGCAAGGTTCGGCCGCCGCGCCGCTCGAGATCGATCTTACCGATCCGCACGCAAGGCCGTGGCCACTTTTCCACGCAGCGCAAACCGCGCGGCTCGAGGTGGTCGGCGATCTGCAGGCGCGATTGAACCCGGTGCCGAGCGGACCGTGGGCAAATCCACCCCAGCAAGCGGTGATCGTGCCGATACAATCCACGGCAGCGCACCAGCTGGCGGGCTTTCTCGTAGCCGGCGTCAATCCGCGCGTGCGTCTCGACGCCCGGTACGTCGACTTTTACAATCTCGTGGCAGCGCAGATCGGTAACGCGCTATCGCACGCGCGTGCGTACGAAGAGGAACGCGGCCGCGCGGAGGCGCTCGCGGAGCTCGATCGCGCGAAGAACGTCTTCTTCTCGAACGTCAGTCACGAATTCCGCACGCCGCTCACGCTTATGCTCGGACCGCTCTCCGAATTGCAGAAAAACGCGGACACGGCGTCCCGGCACTTGGTAGAAACCGCACGACGCAACTCGCTGCGCCTTTTGAAACTCGTCAACACGCTGCTCGAGTTTTCACGTCTCGAAGTCGGCCGCAACGACGCAGCGTTCGCCGAGACGGACCTCGCAACGCTCACACGCGAGTTGTGCGGTATATTCGAATCGGCAATCGAGAGCGCCGGATTAAGTTTCCGGACCGATATAACCCTGGAAGATCCCGCCTACGTCGATCGCTCGATGTGGGAAAAGATCGTCCTAAATCTCATTTCGAACGCGATTAAATTCACGCTCGAAGGCGAGATCCGCGTCTCACTGCGCAAGTGCGGTAACGCCGCCGAACTGGTGGTCGCCGACACCGGCGTCGGTGTGCCGCCGGGCGAGGTGCCGCACCTGTTCGAACGCTTCCGCCGCGTGCGCGGCGCGAAATCACGTTCTCATGAAGGCAGCGGCATCGGGCTCGCCCTGGTGAAGGAGTTAGTCGATCTGCACGGCGGCACGATCGGCGTCAGCAGCACGATCGGTGACGGCACGACATTCCGCATTGCCATCCCTTTGGGAACGGCGCATCTCGACCCGGAAAGGCTCGTACGCGAAGAGAGCGCCGAAGCGCATGCAAGCTCGGCAATCGAGCAGTATTTGGCCGACGTCGAATCGACTATCACGCGCGCGGACGTTTCCATTTCGTCTCCGCCTGCATCGGCCGCGACCGGACGGCCGCGTATTCTTCTGGCCGATGACAACGGCGATCTGCGCGAATACGTCGCCGGATTGCTTTCCGGCGCGAATGAGGTCACGGCCGTAGCAAACGGTGCGCAAGCGCTCGAAGCGGCCCACCGCGAACGCTTCGACGTCATCGTCAGCGACGTCATGATGCCCGAGATGGACGGCCTGGAGCTTCTACGTGCGATTCGCAGCGATCCGCAATTGAGCGGCACGCCGTTCATCTTCTTATCCGCGCGGGCAGGTGAAGAAGCCGCGGTCGAAGGTTTGGGACAAGGCGCGGACGATTACATCGTCAAGCCGTTCTCCGCCGACGAACTGCAGGCGCGCGTTGCCGCGCACGTGAGCGCGGCTTCAATCCGTGAGCGCGGCATACGAGATTTGCGCCAAAGCGAGGAGCGGTTCCGCACGCTGACCGCGTCGATGCCTCACGTCGTAATCGAAGCGAACGGCGACGGAGAGATCACATATCTGAGCGACGCTTTCAGCGAGTACACCGGATTGACGGTCGATTCTGCGTACGGCGAGGCTTGGGTCGCAGTTCTTCACCCGGACGACGTCAAGGATGCAGTTGCGGACTGGCAGCGCGCGGTCCAGGGCGGCGTGCCCTTTATGCATGATTTTAGGATGCGGCGCGCAGACGGCGTGTACCGCTGGTTTACCGCGCGCGCCCTGCCCCAACGCGATCGCTGGGGACGCATCGTGCGCTGGACCGGCACGGGCGTGGACATCGATGATGCGCGGCGCTTGGCGAGCGAACGAGGTTTTCTGGCCGACGCCGGACGCATACTAGCCGAGTCGCTCGGTTTGGAGCAGACGTTGCAAAGCATCGCGGCACTCTGCGTGCCCGAGTTCGCCGATTGGTGCCAGATCGATCTAAGAACGCCGGACGACAAGATCCGCACCGTCGCGGTCGTGCATCGCGATCGCGCGAAAAACCGCATCGCGCAACAGCTTGCCGGGCGCGTACACTTGAACCGCGACGCCGAGGCGGGAGCACCGTACGTGATCCGCACCGGCACCTCGCAAATTATTTCGGACGTACCCGAGCACGTTTCACGACAAGCGATTGGGGACGACGAAGAATACAGAATCTACGATCAGCTCGGCATGCGATCCGTCGTATGCGTGCCGCTGATCGGGCGCGGACGAACCGTCGGCAGCATCGGCTTGTTGTATGGCGACTCCGGACGCACGTACGCGCCCGAAGACCTGCCGGTGCTCGAAGAACTCGGACGGCGCGCCGGTTCCGCGGTGGAGAACGCGCGCGAATTCGAACGCGAACACCGCGTTGCCGAATCGTTCCAGGAAGCATCGCTGCCTCCGACGCTGCCGGACGTGCCCGGCGTCACCTTCGATGCGATCTACGTGCCGGGAAGTGCGGAAGCGCAAGTCGGCGGCGATTGGTACGATGCGATGCGCCTGCTGGACGGACGCGTCGTCATTTCCATCGGAGATGTTGCGGGAAGCGGATTGCACGCCGCAGTCACAATGGGCAACATGCGGCAGATTATTCGCGGCATCGCGCAAGTGCACGCCGATCCGGCGCTGATGCTCGATGCGGCGGATCGCGCGTTACGGTTGGAGCATCCCGAACAATTCGTCACCGCGTTCGTCGGCGTGATGGACCCGATCGCAAAAACGTTCGCGTACGCCTCCGCGGGGCATCCGCCCGCGATGCTGCGTCATCCCGACGGCCGCATCGAGCCGCTTTCCGACGGCGGCTTGCCGCTGGGCCTGCGCTTCGGCCAGGGTGAAAGCCGTGGGCGCTCTATCGCGCTGCCCGATGGAGCGTGCTTGGTGCTTTACACCGACGGCCTCACGGAATCGACTCGCAATTCCGAAGAAGGCGAGCGGCGCCTGATCGAAAGCCTGTACGATAGCACCGTGTGCGATGCGGAACGTCCTGCGGAAACGCTCATGCAGCAGCTGCTCGACGGTGGAACCGCTCACGACGACGTTGCGATCTTGGTCGCAAACATCGCCGGCATTCCCGCGTCCGCCGGCGGCGCCTTGCAACGCTGGAACTTCGATGCTTCGGATGCGCGAGCGGCCGCGGCAGCGCGGCGCGAATTTCGAAACGAGTTCGCCGCGCGCGGCGGATCGTTCGATGACGTGTCCGGCGCCGAACTCGTGCTGGGCGAGCTCATCGGGAACGCGGTGCGTTACGCGCCGGGCCCACTCGAGATCACGGTTGATTGGAGCGGCACCGCGCCGGTGCTGCACGTGCTCGACGACGGTCCGGGGTTCCGCCACATCGCCATTCTTCCACCGGATCTTTTCAGCGAGTCCGGACGCGGTTTGTACATCGTGTCGTCACTTACGCAAGACTTCCACGTTTCCAAGCGGCCCGGCGGCGGCAGCCACGCGCGCGCAGTGCTGCGCGTCGAGAGCCGGCAGATTTCCGGCAATGGCCACGCGGCCCGGTCCGCCAATCTACTGGGTTTGTTAGTCGGGAACGGCTGAACCGAACGCGCGGCGATCGTCCGCTTCGATGATATCCATGATGCGCTCGAGTTCCGGGTGCGCCGCGAGCGTCTCAGCGTAAATCTCCGCAAAGATTTCCGGGTTCTCGGCATGCTTCGGCTTGATTTTGCGCAGCGTTGCGTTTATGGCCGGATATTGCGTGGAATCGGTGTTCTCGCGCAGCCAGGCGGCAACGTCTTCTTCCGTTTCGGCTCGCGCTACGGCCTCGCGCAGTTCACCTTCGGTCACGCCGAGCCGCTCGAGCAGGTAGCCCGAGATGCCTTTGATGCGGCCGTTGATGATGTAGCCGCCGGGATTGCCCCCGGGCAGAAACGCGCGCAGCTTGTCGATCGTGCGGGGGAGCAATAAGAGCCCGTCGAGCTCCGCGTAGCAGCTGCGCGGCGGGCGAAGCGTTAGATCGAGCGGTTCCATATTTTGAAATGCGCCATACAGCTGGCACTATCCCGGTTTACAGTACAGGCATGGATCAGACCGCACTCAAGACTTTCATCGAAGAACTCGCCCGCCGCGACGGCTCGCGCGCCATCGCCGAATCCACCGTGCGCAGTGCAATCCGCGGCTACGTGAAGTGCCGCGCAATCGTGCACCGCAGCCGCGGCGAACTCACGTCCGCGCAACTCGACCGCGCCGTCGCCCTCTACGCGCGCCGACGCGCCGAGCTGCACAAGCAGCCGTTACTGCTGGCGGCTTAATTCCAGCGCTTTCATGAAGCGTTCCGCGCGTTTCGTTGCCGTGAACTCGACGATCTCGTATTCCGAGACGCGCTCGCGCACGAACGGGTCTTCCGCCAGCGCCGCGTCGATCGCCTCGCGCGGCGCGTCGGCCGTGACGATGACGCCGCCCACGCGCGGCTCCTGTGGACCGGAAACGATGAACAAACCGCTCGCGTAGTAGCGGTCCAAGAACGCGCGGTGCTCGGGAATCAGCCGGTCGACTTCGTCCATCGGCTTAACGTAGCGGGAGAGCAAGAGAAACATGCTGCGCGGTTCGTGCTTGTAAGTTCTTGGCCTTTGCAGCGCCAACACTTGAAGGGCCCGCGATGGGAGCGTATAGTAGCTGCAACTACGACAACTATGCCGGGAGGGCGTCATGGCGGGTCCCGATACGGCGGTCGAGTCGCTGCAGCGGCTCGGCTTTGGCGAATACGAAGCGCGCGCATACGTCGCGCTGCTGCGGACGAGCGGGCTCAACGGGTACGAGGCGGCCAAAGCCTCGGGCGTCCCCCGCGCCAACATCTATGCCGCGCTGGACAAGCTTGTCGCACGCGGCGCCGTGCTCGTTCAACATGGCGAGAAGGGTCCGCGCTACGCCGCTGTTCCGCCCGATCGCCTTGTCGCGCGCATCGAGGATGAACAGCGCGCCGCGTTGCAGACGACGGCGGATTCACTCAGCGCGGTTCAGGCGGCGCCCGAAAGCGAAGAACTGTTCAGCGCGCGCGGATACGCCGCGCTGATCGAGCACGCGCGCACCGCGCTGGCGGAAGCGCGCAGCTACGCGCTCGTCGCGCTCTTCCCGAGCGAAGCCCGGGAATTCGAAAGCGACATCGCGGCCGCTGAGGCGCGCGGCGTCACGGTTACGATTCTTTGCCTCGCGGGATGTCCGGCGGAGTGCGGGTTCTGCAGCGGACATGCGTACCGCTATCGCGTCGCCGCGCCGGATCGCTCGCGCTGGTTCATCGCCGTTTTCGACGGCGCAGCGCTGGTTGCGGCGCAGATTGACGCCGCCGACGTAAGCGTGCTCGTCACGCGGCAACCGATGTTCGTTGAACTCACGGGTGCGTACATCCGTCAAAGCATCGCGATGGCGTCGATCATCGAAGATCTCGGCCCCGGCTTCGAACGTTCGCTCAAACCACACACGCGCAAGATTTTGCAAGCCGTCAGTCCGCAAGCCGAGCGCGGATTCATCGAACACATGCGCGAGTTAATGGCGCGTGCGGTCGCGCTGTGACATGCAGCTGAGCGCGGGCCAAACCGGCCGCATTCCCGCGAGCAGCGCAGCCTTTGTGCTCGCCGGCGCTCTCCGCTGCGCGATCGAGGGGCGGCCCGCCGTTATGGACGTCAATCACGAGCTGATCGTGCCGCGCGGCGCGGCGTGTCTACCGGTCACCGCACTGACGCACGCGATTGTGGAAATTTCGGCGTTGCCGGAAAGCCGTATCGGCGGCGCGCCGCAATTGCAGCTGCGCGATTCCGCTGTCCAAGGCCATACCGGCTGTTCCGCGTACTGCGCCGGCTACGCCTTCGCGATGCAAGAGTACGCGAACCGCGCGCTCGGGGAACCGCCGTCACTTCGCGAGATTGGCGCGGCTTGCGGGCTCAGTCCGTTCGCCGCCTCACGCATCTTCCACCGTCATGTCGGGATCTCGCTGCGCGCGTACCTGAAGCGGCTGCGTTTACGCAACGCGCTGCAGCGGGTTGAGCGCGGAGACGATATCGCGTCGATCGCGCTCGATTTCGGCTTTTGCGATCACGCGCATTTCAGCAACGCGTTTCGCGCCGAGTTCGGCATAGCCCCGACCGAATGGCGTCTTAGAGCGACTTCAGGTACTCGACCAGATCCGCGTGCTGTTGGGCAGTGAGCGAGAGCTTTAGCACCGTATTGTAATGGTTCACGACATCGTCCAGCGTGGCCGCACTGCCGTCGTGGAAATACGGCGCGTTTTCCGCCAGCCCGCGTAGCGGCGTAGTGCGGTACATCTTCGTAGCACTGCGGTTCGCGTACACGGGGTCCATGCCGGTTTCCGAGGGCAGATGCAGCTTGCTGTTCGCATCGCTGAACGTCGCGCCGGAATGGCACACGGAGCAATCCGCTTGAAAGACTACTTGACCGCGCGCCACCGCAGCACCGTCAAGATTCGGCGGCGGCGAGGGCTTGGTGAGGCTGTGTTCGTACGCCGCAAGAGCGGGAAGGGCCGGTTGCACGAGTTCTTGCGTGCCGTTCGTGACGTGAATGTTGAGACGCGGTTCGTCGAATGTGCCTTGGCCGTGCATCTGCGTGACGGCAACGTAATCGTTCCAGTACTCGATCGTTCCGTCGCCGGTGTACGTCGCCAAATTTACGCCTGCGAGCCCGTACGCCGGGGGAATGAGCACGGGCCCGCTGATGCCGTCGAAGTTATAGCGCGGATCGTAACGGCCCGGACCCCATGAGTTGTACACGAACTTCTGCGCCGCGCTTAGTGCGGGCGAGAGCGCGATGATCGCGCCCGGATTCAAATCGCGGTTCGGAAAGCCGTCGAGCCGGTGCCCTATGCCTTTCGCGAAACTATTGTCGACTGTGGAGTGACACAGCGCGCAGCTGATGCCGATCGAGGTAAGGTTGTTGTTCGCGTCGACCTGTCCCATGACGCCGACCACGGCATTGAGTTTGATGAGCGCGACGGTCGTTGCGGGATTCGTGAGATCGATGGACCCGTTTTGGATTCCGCTCACTACACTTGCCGGTAATGCGTCGGAATCCACTTTCAAGCCGACGGAAAGCGCGGTTTGCGGTGAAACGCCGTTTTGAATGACGGTATTCAGGTGCAGCGTATTCGTCCAAAACTGTTCGTCTCCGAACGTGTTGAAGCGAAAGATGTCTTTACCTTGCGCGATAAGCGCCGCGTCGGGCGTGGCACTGGGCGCGGGAAGAGCCGGCGTCGTGTTCCGGCCGGAACAGCCCGCAAGAGGCAGCGCTAAAGAGAGCGCGAGCAAGGCGCTCGCGCGCAGGACGGATGCACGCATGATGAGGTACTCCGGAAGCCGCAAGACCGCGGCGCTTTTTCTTATCGTAGCGTGACGGAGGTGTGCAGTCTTGTAAAAACTTGCGTTAGTGTCCTAAGTGCCAGCCGTGCACCGGACATTCGTACGGCCGCAGCCCGGTACTGGTGCGCGGAATCGCTTTCTCCGCTTCTTTGCGCGTCTTGAACGCCGTCTTGGGCGCGCCGTTCTTCTTATAACACGACCGCGGGCCGCCGCTCTTGCGCTCTTTCACAGCGCGGTTTTCAACGATACAGGCTATCCGGCCTTGGTCGACGCAAAAGACGCGTATGCGCGTTCGCGAAGCTTCGGCGGCGGATCTCATTGCGATTTTGTCGATCGGCACGACTACGCCGTGGGACAAGAGCGCTTATCTGCAGCGTCAACTCTCCGAGGGCAATATCGCAGTGGCGGAACTTGAAGGCGAGGTTCGCGGCTTCATCGTTTGGAACCGCGAGTTTTTCTCACTGCCCTTCGTATGGCTAATTGCGGTAGAACCGGCCCACCGGCGAGGCGGCATCGCCTCGGCGCTCTTCGATTACGTAGAACGTCTGTGCGCGGGCTCGCGGCTCTACAGTTCGACGAATGAAAGCCACGCCGCAATGCACGCCTTCTTCACCAAACGCGGCTACCGCCGAGCCGGCACAGCCGACGTCGATCCGGGAGACCCGGAAATTTTTTACCGGATAGACTTAACGTAGCCGTATGGGTGGCGGCGGGCTTCGTCGTGAATGATACCGGCGTGGACACGTTGACCATCGAGGACGCGCTCAAGCACTATTTCGGGTACGAATCGTTCCGGCCACTGCAGCGCGAGATCGCGGAAGCGGCGCTTGCAGGAAGTGACGTGCTCGCCCTGCTTCCCACCGGCGGCGGAAAATCGCTGTGTTATCAACTGCCGGCTCTTCTTCAGCCGGGACTTACGCTGGTGATCTCGCCGCTGATCGCGCTGATGAAAGATCAGGTCGACGCGCTCACCGCAAACGGTATCGCGGCAACGTATCTCAATAGCTCGATCGGCGGCGAAGTGGCGGCGGAGCGGCTTGCCGCTCTGGATCGCGGCGAGTACAAGTTGCTGTACGTCGCTCCGGAGCGCGCCTTGATGCCGGGATTTCTTGCGTCGCTCGCGCGCTGGAACGTGCAGCGGCTTGCGATCGACGAAGCGCATTGCGTGAGCGAATGGGGCCACGATTTCCGGCCGGAATACCGGCGCCTAGCGGCACTGCGCCGGCAGTATCCGCATCTGCCCGCAATCGCGCTCACCGCAACCGCCACCGATCGCGTGCGCGACGACATCGAGCGTTTTTTGGAACTGCGCGATCCGCAGCGCTTCGTCGCCAGCTTCAACCGCCCGAATCTGCGCTACAGCGTTTTCGAGAAGCGCGAGGCTTCGGCGCAATTGCTTGCGTGGTGCAAGGCGCGTTCGAACGAGAGCGGCATCGTCTACGTGCAAAGCCGCAATTCGGCCGAAGATCTGGCAGCGCGCCTTACCGCGTCGGGCATACAGGCGCGTCCATACCATGCGGGGCTTGCGCCGCGCGAGCGCGCGCGCAATCAAGAGCTCTTCATTCGCGATGAGATTCGCGTGATTTGCGCGACGATCGCGTTCGGCATGGGTATCGACAAGCCTAACGTGCGTTACGTCGTGCATTACGACGTTCCGAAAACGATCGAAGGCTATTACCAGGAAACCGGGCGCGCCGGCCGTGACGGCTTACCGAGCGAATGCGCGTTGTTCTTTAGCGGCGGCGACGCGGCGAAGCAGCGCCATTTCATCCGCCAAATCGAAGACGATCGCGAACGCGAGCAAGCCGAACGGCTGCTGCGCGAAATGCTCGGTCTTGCATCCACGCCGCATTGCCGCCGCGCGCATGTTTTGCAGTATTTCGGCGAACCCGTCGAGACGCTCGAGTGCGGGAACTGCGATAACTGCCTTCAGCCGCCGGAACGCATCGACGGCACGATAGCCGCTCAAAAACTGCTTTCGTGCGTCTATCGCATTCGGAGCCGCGGCTTTTCAACCGGCGAGCAGCACGTTATCGACGTGCTCACGGGCCGCGAGACGGAAAAAGTCGTGGCGTGGGGCCATACCGATCTCTCGACGTTCGGCATCGGCACGGAGTTCTCGCGCGATGCGTGGCAGGCTTTCATCTCGGAGTTGCTGCGCATGGGGTGTTTGGAGAAAGATCCGGAGCGGCGCACACTCGTTTTGACCGAGGAAGGGCTGCGCGCGCTCAAGGAGCAGCGGCCGTTCGAATTCGCCAAACCGCGCGTCGTCGCGCGCGCGAAGAGCAAGCGCGGCAAAGGGGCGGCGATTGCGGCGACACCGTTGGACGAGCGCGCGTTTGAGGCGCTTCGCGGCGTCCGCAAACGCCTGGCCGACGAGCAAGGCGTTCCGCCGTACGTCGTATTCTCAGACGCGACGTTGCGCGAAATGGCGGCGCAAAAACCGGACAGCTTGACCGCGCTGCGCAGCATCAGCGGTGTCGGCGACGTCAAACTGGAGCGGTATGGCGACATCTTCCTTCGCGCTTTGCGCGAAGTCGTAGATTAACGGTAGAGCACCGCTCCGCCGGCGACTGTGTAGCGCACGTCGGCGAGCCGCACGAGATCTTCCGTTGGATCGCCGTTCACGACCGTAATATCGGCGCGGAAGCCGGGCGCGATTTCGCCTAGCGCTTCGCCGCGCGCAAACCGCTTCGCCGGTCCCGTCGTGAGCGAGGCGAGAATTGCGTGAAACGGTACGCCGGCTTGCGCCGTCAACGCATACTCTTCGGCCGGATTCTCATCGACCGCTCCGGCATCCGTACCGAAAAGAAGCGTCAATCCGGCTTGTTGCCACGCTCGCAGTTGCCCCAACGCGTTCGCCGTCATCTGGCCTTGGAGCGAGCGGCGATCGTGCCGCAGAAGCTCGTGCCAAACGCGCAGCGTGGGAATCAGTGCGGCTTTGCGCTCCCGCGCCAAACCGAACAGTTCTTCTTTCCACGCGGAGGCGCGCGGCGTCGTATGCGCGATGATATCGACGCCCGCCCGAAGCGCGCGCATAACGTCGTCCTCCGTGTTCGGATGTACGAACACGGGCTTCCCGGCGGCGTGCGCGGTTTCACAAACCGCACGCATCACCTCTTCGGAAAGCAACGACGCGCCGGAGTTCGAGGACGCGAACAGCTTTACCGCGTCGACGCCGGCCGCCACCAGTTTGCCGCAGGCGTCCCGCGCTTCATCCGGCGTTTGCACCACCGGCATGGGCGCCGGCATCATGCCGAGAACGCGCAGCACGGCATCCGCCGGCATCGCTTCAGGCGGCACCAGACCCTCGCCGGCCGTACGAATTGTCGGACCCGGAACCTCGCCCGATGCGATCCGCTCCCGCAATGCTTTGGTATTTCGCAGGTCTGAAGACAGATCGAACACCGACGTAAAACCGAAGCGCGCAAATTCTTGCAATTGCGCAGCGAGTTCTTCGGCCGGAATCTCCGCCGCGTTCGCCCATTTTCGTTCGAAGAAGTGCACGTGGCAATTCCAGAACCCGGCGAAAATCGAACAACCCGTGCAGTCCAGTACGTGCGCGTTGCTGTGAGCCGGCGGCCCGACCGAAACGATCTCCCCGCCGTCGATGAGTACCGCGGCATCGCGCAACGGCGGCTCGCCGGGACGCGTATATACGGCTCCGCCCGTCAGCAACAGCGGCTGTGTCACGCCGGCGTTCTTCGGTTCGTCCATGCCTATGACATTCGACTAACCGCCTAGAACGGACGCTGCATGGCCACACAACAAGAGAAAGCCCAGGCGCTTCGCGCGCTTCACCGTCCCGGGCAGCCACTGGTGCTCATCAATGTATGGGACGCCGTAACGGCACGCATCATCGAAGAACTCGGCTATCCCGCGATCGCGACCACCAGCGCGGGCGTCGCGTTCGCGGAAGGCTACGCCGACGGCGAACGCATCTCGCGCGAAACGATGCTCGCCGGAATAAAACGAGTGACGCGCGTAGTGCAGGTGCCGGTAACCGCCGATATGGAGGCCGGTTACGGTTCGTCACCGGAGGATGCGGCCGCAACGGCGCGTGGGGTTCTTCAGGCAGGGGCGGTCGGCTTGAACTTCGAGGACAGCCACGACGAGCGTGAACTCATGGATCTCGAACGGCAGGTAGAGCGCATTCAAGCGATGCGCGATGCCGCGAACGAATTTGACGTGCCGCTTTGTATCAATGCGCGCACCGATGCGTTTCTTGCGGATATCGGCGATAGCGACGATTGGCGGTTGGACGAATCGATCCGGCGCGGCAACCGCTTTCTGGCAGCCGGCGCGGACAGCGTCTTTGTTCCCGGCGTCGCGGACGACACGCTCATCGGCAAGCTGTGCGCGGCAATCAACGGACCGGTGAACATTCTGGCCGGGGGCGCGAGCCCAAGCCTTTCACGCTTGGCTGAACTCGGCGTCGCGCGCATAAGCGTGGGCTCCGCATCGATCGGATACGCCATGGCGCAATTCCGCGCGATCGCGCAAGATGTAAAAACGAGCGGTTCTTTCGCCTTCGCCAAGCAGCGCATATCGCATGGTGAGATGAACGCGCTCTTCAGCTAACGCGTAAACGTGCCGCTTGCCTGCCGAAACGGTTCGCGGCAGCCGGGGTATGGAGAAAGCCGTGAGCAATTCCGTTCCGGCGCAGTATTTCATCGATCTCTACCGGCGCGAAAGCGACCCTTGGAACTTTGCCGGCAGTGCTTACGAGCGTGAGAAGTATCGGGGGACGCTCGACGCACTGCCGAAAGCACGCTATGCAAACGCGTTGGAAATCGCATGCTCGATCGGGGTCTTCACGAGCATGCTTGCGGAGCGCTCTGATAACCTGGTGGCGATCGACGTTTCTCCCGGGGCCGTCGAACGTGCCCGCTCCAGGTGCCGCCCTCTGGCGAACGTGCGTTTCGAAACGCGGGCGCACGGGTTTTCTGCGCCGACCTATCGCCTCGACGTCTTGGAGCGGCGCAGCGATGCATGACGGCTGCTCCGTCGTGATCGCCACGCATAACCGCGCGCCGGAACTGCGCGACAGCCTGCAACATCTCTACGACCTGCCCGAACGGCCGGCGGTTCTGGTCGTGGATAACGGATCGACGGACGGCACCGAAGGCGTGTGTAAGCAATTCGGAAGCCGCGTGCAGGTTTTGAAACTGCGCCGTAACATCGGAGCGGCGGCCAGAACCATTGGTGCGCGCGAAGCAGACACCCCGTACGTCGCGTTTTGCGACGACGATTGCTATTGGGCGGCGGGCGCACTGGAACGCGCGGCGCAGCTGTTGAACGCGCATGCCGATGTCGCGGTACTCAACGGCCGGGTGCTGATCGGCGAAAGCGGCCGCCCCGATCCGGCGTGCGATGCCATGCGCGGGGATGCGGCATCGGCGCGTGCGTTGCCCGGCGTGCCGATCGTGTATTTCATGGCCGGAGCGAGCGTGATGCGCCGCGCGCCGTTTTTGGACGCCGGCGGCTATCATCAACGCTATTTCATCGGCGCGGAAGAATCGCTGCTCGCGCTCGACTTGGCCGCGAACGGTTGGAAGCTCTGGTATTGCGACGACCTTATCGTTCGCCACCGCCCCTCGGCGCTCAACCGCGATCCCGAGACGCGCCGCCGGCTTGTCCTGCGGAATAGGCTCTGGACGGCGTGGCTGCGCCGCTCGTGGGGCACAGCGATTGGTTTGCTGGCGCAATACGCGCGCGTCGCGCGCAGCGATCGGATCGTGCGCGCCGCCCTGCGCGATGCTATTGCGGGCCTGCCGTGGGTCTTGCGCGAACGCGCGCCGATTCCACCGGATTTAGAACGGCGGGTTCGCGCGCTCGATCGCGCTTTGGGTTTGTGATCCGCGCGTATCCGCATCGTGCAAGCGTTGCAGTGGGTGAAACGCTGCCGCTGCATGTTTCGACCGATGCGCGCCGTTTTCGCGCCCGCTTTGCGCGCTGCGGCGCGGAGACGGAAATCATGCCCGCCATCCTCGGATGGCATCAGGGTGAGTACGCGCCCGCGGGTGAGGCCGGCGTCCCGTGGGGATGGCCTGCGTACGACTTCTCGATTCCGGAGGATTGGCGCGGCGGCACATACGTTGCGTTGCTCGAAACCGACGATGCGCAAGGCGATCTCAATCCGGACGCACGTTCGGCGCGCGCTTTGTTCGCCGTGCATCAAGCGCAGCCGGCCGCGGACTTACTCGTCGTGCTTCCTCTCTTCACGTATCACGCGTACAACGTCGCGCACGTCGACGGAACGCTGCGCAAAGACGAGGGAGCGTGCCTCTACAGCGGATCGCCGTGGGTCACGCTGCATCGGCCCGGCGGCGGCACCGGCGGACACCCGTGGGATGAAGTGAACGCCGATGCCTACGACCCGCTTACGCCGCGCCAGACGTTTGCGCACTGGGATGCAAAAGCGCTGGCATGGCTCGAGCGCAACGGCTATCGCTACGACATCTGCACCGATTTGGAATTGCACGAAGGCGCGGTTGACGTGCGGCGGTATCGCGCCATCGCCTCGTTCGGACATCACGAGTATTGGACGGCGCAAATGCGCTCGCGGGTGGAAGCGTTCGTTTCCGCCGGGGGCAACGTCGCGTTCTTCGGCGGCAACACGTGCTGGTTCGAGGCCGAGTATGATGCCGCTGCGCGGGCCGTGCGGCGTGCCGGACGTTGGAACGAGAATCCCGAGTGGCGGTTTACCGGCGTGTCGTATGCATGCGGCGGCGGAAAATGGATCGGCCCGCGTCCTGCTGCCGGCTACACCGTGCGCAACGCGCGTCACTGGGTGTTCGACGGAATCGACGTTGCGGATGGAGCGCAGTTCGGCGGCGAAGCCCGCCTGCTGGGATACGAATGTGACGGCGCGCCTGCGGGAAGCGATCTGGAAATCGCCGCGGACGCGTCCATTGCCGGCTGGCCTGTAAGCGACGGTTCGGGCGAGATCTCTACCCAAGCGCGCGCATCGCTCGGCGTTCGCGAGGCACGCGGCGCCATTTTCACGGCATCGACGGTGGATTGGGCGCGCGTGCTACACTCAGGCGAACCTGTCACCGGTAAGATAACGCACAACGTACTGCAACGCTTTTTACGCTAACGCGTAGCGCGCTATTCGTTTCTAGAGGAACCTGAACGGCGTAGCGGTATAGCGTGCAAATGAAGCGCTTTGTTGCAAGTGTAATCACTGCGGTGTTTGCCGCTGCGTCCCTCACCGCGCCTGCGAGTGCCGAAAACACGGCATCGCAAAAATTGATGAGCAAACTCGAATGGCGAAATATCGGGCCCTACATCGGCGGACGCGTCGTCGCCGTCGCCGGCGTTCCCGATCAACCCAACCTCTTCTACATGGGCAGCGTTCAAGGCGGCGTCTGGAAGAGCGAAAATTACGGAAACAGCTGGGAGAATATCTCCGACGGCAAGATGGGCAAGATCGCGAACGGCATCGGCGCCATCGCCGTCGCGCCCTCGAATTCAAAAATACTGTATGCGGGCACCGGTGAAAACGACATCCGCCAAGATTTTGCCAACGGCGACGGCATCTACAAATCGAGCGACGCCGGCAAAACGTGGCATTACGCCGGACTGCGCGAGACGCGTGAGACCAGTTCGATCGTCATCGACCCGCGCAATCCCGATGTCGTATACGCGACGTCCATGGGGCACGTTTTCGCGCCGAATCCCGATCGCGGCGTGTACAAGACGACCGACGGCGGAGCGCACTGGTCGAAAATTCTTTTCGTAGACGACAAGACGGGCGCGAACAACATCGTGATGGACGCGCACGATCCGAACGTGCTGTACGCGACGATGTGGCAGGCGCAGCGCACGCCCTGGAACCTGACCAGCGGCGGCCCCGGAAGCGCGATCTACAAGACCACCGACGGCGGCGCGCACTGGACGAAGATATCCGCCAACCCGGGATTCGCACACGGCACGCTCGGCAAAACGGGCGTCGCGGTCGCGCCGAACAACTCTCGCGTCGTGTATGCGATGGTTCAAGCCGGCGATGGCGGCGTGTTCCGTTCCGACGACGCGGGCGCGACCTGGAAGCGCGTCAACAGCGAATGGAAACTGCGGCAACGCGCATTCTACTACACGGCGGTCTACGTCGATCCGACGAATTGGAAAGTCGCCTATGCGCCTGAGGTCGATAGCGTTTTCAAAACCACGGACGGCGGACGCACGTGGCATCCGCTGGGGCCGGGCCTCGGTGACAATCACATCGTTTGGATCAACCCGCGTAACCCGAAGACGTTGATCATCGGTGACGACGGCGGCGCGAACGTTTCTGTCGATGGCGGAAAGACGTTCAGCACGACGCTGAATCAGCCGACGGGACAGTTCTACCACATCACCCTAGACGATCAGTTTCCGTACCATGTATACGGCGCGCAGCAAGACGACGGCGCGTTCGAACTGCCGAGCGCATCGAACGAAGGCCTGGGTCTGAACGCCGTCCATAGCGTGGCGCTCGGTGAGAGCACCTACGTGGCGGTGGATCCGCGAAACCCGACCGTCACCTACGGCTCCGGCTACTATAGTTCGCTCGCCCAACTCGACTATGCGACCGGCGAAGAACAGAACGTCACGCCGTGGGCGATCTATAAGTCCGGAACGCCGGCGAAGGACCAGAAATACCGCTTCGGCTGGACGCATCCGGTGATGTTCTCGCCGGCCGAACCGCACACGCTGTTCGAAACGGCGCAAGTCGTTTTCCGCAGCGACGATTACGGTCAGCACTGGAAAGCGATTAGTCCGGACTTGACGCGGAACGACAAAAAGACCGAGGGCGTGAGCGGCGGACCGGTCTATCCGGATCAAACCGGCGCGGAGACGTTCCCCGACATTGCATCGCTCGGCTTGTCGCCTGCGAACAAAGACGTCATCTGGACGGGATCGGCCGACGGACTCGTGCACGTCACGACCGACGGCGGAGCGAACTGGAAAAATGTCACGCCCAAAGCGCTCACGGAATGGACGCAGATTAGCAGCATCGAGCCCTCGCAAACGCAGCCGGGCACCGCGTTCATCAGCGCGTCGCGCTACATGTGGGACGACATGCGTCCGTATATCTACAAGACCACCGATTACGGCGCGCATTGGACGTCGATGACGAGCGGAATTCCGCAAGACCAGGCGGTGTTCGCCGTGCGCATCGATCCGCGCGAGCCGCGAGTGATGTTCGCGGGTACGCGCAGCACGGTGTACGTGAGTCTCGATGGCGGCGCGCAGTGGCAGCCGCTCTCGCTCAATCTCCCGGTTACCGAAGTTCGCGACCTGCACATCAACGCACGTCAAGGACAAGTTGCCGTCGCGACGCACGGCCGCTCGTTCTGGGTGCTCGACAACCTCGCGCTGATCGAGCAACTCGCGCGCGCATCATCCCTTGAAACCGCGACGGCGCAAGTGTTCCAGCCGGAGACGGCGTGGATTACGCACGCGTACGGCGGCGGTGGAGGCGGCACGAGCAGCGGCCGCAATCCGAACTATGGCGCGACGGTTTATTACAACCTGCCTGCCAACTACAACGGACGCGAACCCGCAACGCTGTCGTTCGTCGACGCGAACGGCAAAACGGTTCGTTCCTTCCCGCTGCACTTGAAGAACAAGAAAGAGAAGGCACTGACCGGCGAACAGCTGACGGCGATGGACGCAATTTCGGTTGCGGACTATCATCTGCGCCAGTTGACTGCATCGCAGCCCGGAATGAACGCGTTCCAATGGGATCTGCGCTATGCTCCACCTGTCGAGATCCGCGGCGCGCATATCGTTCCGACCGACGACTTCCGCGACGAGATGCTCGGCGCGACAGTTGTGCCCGGCGATTACACGGTCGTTTTGACCTACGGCAGCACCACGGTGAAGCAGCCGCTGAAGGTCCAGCTCGATCCGCGTTTCACGACGCCCGCGGACGATATGCAAGCGCGGTTGACGCTTGCAACGCGGTACACGAACGTGCTGAACGCGCTCAATTCGGCGACGAACGCCGCGCTTGCAAAGCGCAGCAGCCTTCCCGCCGCAAAACAGGCGCAACTCGATCGCGTCATCGAGAAGATCGTGGAGCCGCGCTTCAGCTCGAGTGAAGCCGACGTGGTGTACTCATCGCGTTTGCGCGACCATCTGGCGTTCCAGCTGAATTCGCTCGACCTCGCATACCGCGCGCCCACGCAAGCGCAGCAAGAGGCGTTCGGCGAGCTCAAAGCCCAGGCCGACGCTGCGATCGCGCAGCTCAAGTCGATCGCCGGCATCTAACTTCAATCCGGCAAAAAGAAGGCGGCGCCCTAAGGGGCGCCGCTTTTTTTTGGCGAACGTAGGCACATGGCAAAGACGTTCGGTCCCGCGCTATGCAGCGCGCTTTTTGTTGCGTTGGCTTTACCGGCGGTTGCGAGCGCCGCGCCGCCCCTCATCTTCCAAAATCCCACGCTGAGCAAAACGCAGATCGCCTTCGAATACGGCGGCGATATTTGGACCGTCAACCGGAATGGCGGATCCGCGCATCGCCTGGTGACGGGGTACAACCTCGAAGGCGCGCCCTTCTTCTCGCCCGATGGCACGAAAGTGGCATTCAGCGGCGACTACGACGGCAACGTCGATGTCTACGTCGTGCCTGCAGAGGGCGGCGAACCAAAACGGTTGACGTATCATCCCTCGGCCGATGTTGCCGTCGGATGGACTCCGGATGGTAAGGACGTGCTATTCCGGTCCACGCGCACGAGCTATTCCGATCCGGATCAGCTCTACACGGTTCCGGTCAGCGGCGGTTTTCCGAAAAAACTGCCCCTGGACATGGCCGAGGACGGCTCGTATTCGCCCGATGGAACGCACATGGCGTACGTGCCGTCTTTTCAATGGGAACCGCAATGGCAGCACTATCGCGGCGGACAGACGACGCCCGTGTGGATCGCGAATCTGTCGGATTCGAGCGTCACCAAAATCCCTCGTCCGAACTCGAACGATCGCAACCCCATGTGGGTCGGGCGCACAGTCTACTTCCTTTCCGATCGGAACGGCCCCGCAACGCTTTTTGCCTACGATACGGAATCGCACGCCGTTCGCCGGCTCGTTGAGAACCACGGGCTCGACATTTTGTCCGCGAACGCCGGCCCGGGCGCGATCGTGTATACGCAACTCGGCTCGCTGCATCTCTACGATCTTGCCGGCGGCACGGATCGCGCGGTCGAGGTTAGCGTTGCCGCGGACATGCCGCAAGTACGGCCGCACTGGCTCAAAGTTGCCTCACAAATTCAAAACGCGAACATCTCGCCGAGCGGCGTGCGCGCGGTGTTTGAAGCGCACGGCGATATTCTTACAGTGCCCGCCGAGCACGGCGACATTCGCAATCTGACATCGACACCGGCGGTGGAAGAGCGCGACCCCGCATGGTCGCCGGATGGCCGCTGGATTGCGTATTTTTCCGATGCTTCCGGCGAATACGAACTACATATCAAGGATCAGAAAGGCTTGCATCCGGCACGCGCGATCAAACTGAGCGATCATCCCTCGTTTTATTACTCGCCGGTGTGGTCGCCCGATAGCAAGAAGATCGCTTACTCCGACAAGCATTTGAATCTGTGGTACGTCGACGTGGACCATCCGACGCCGGTGAAGGTCGACGCGAACCCGTTCGAGACATTCGGCAATGCCGGTTTTAACACCCAATGGTCGCCGGACAGCAAGTGGCTTGCGTACAACCGGCAGCTCACGAACCTGCTCAACGCCGTGTTCGTGTACTCTATCGACGATCGCAAGTCGACGCAGATCACCGACGGCATGAGCGACAGCCGCAACCCGGCCTTCGATCGCAGCGGAAAATATCTGTATTTTCTCGCCAGCACGAATACGGGCCTGACGTCGAACGGCCTGGATATGGAGTCGGATCAACGGCCGACGAGCAGCAGCGTATACGCGGCTGTACTGAGCGATGAAGCTGCTTCACCGGTCAAACCGCAAACGGGCGACGAACCGGTAACCGACGAGCCGGCGCCGAAAGCGACGGCCGCCGCAGAGAAAAAGCCCGCGCCTAAACCGGAGGCCGCGCCGGTCAAAATCGATTTCGGCGGCATGCTTCAGCGGATTATCGCGCTGCCGGTTCCCGAAGCGAATTACGTTTCGCTGAGCACCGGCGAGCCGGGCTCCGTCTATCTCGTGGAGGCGCCGATAGCCAGCGTCTCGCCCCAACCTCCGCCGATGACGGTGCTGAAATTCGACATGGCCTCGCGTCATGCGATGCCGCTCGAAACCGGCGTTTCGGCCTTCGCGCTCTCCTTCAACGGCAAAAAGATGCTGGTGCAAAAGAGTGACCACTGGTTCATCCAGGGCACCGATGCACCGGCGAAACCCGGCGAAGGCGCATTGGCGATGGACGACATGGAAGTCTTCACCAACCCGCGCGCCGAGTGGGCGCAGATGTACCGCGAAACCTGGCGTATCGAACGCGACTTCTTCTACGACAAGCATTTCGGCGGCACGAACATCGCCGAAGTGCAGCGGCGCTTTGCGGTGTATCTGCCCGGCCTTGCTGCGCGCGATGACTTCACGTTCTTGCTCCACCAGATGCTGAGTTATCTGGCGACCGGCCATATGTGGGTCGGCGGCGGCACCGAACCGCACATGGATCGTGTCAGTGTCGGCATGCTGGGCGCCGATTACACAATCGATCGCGGCCGGTACCGGTTCGCTACAATCTATAACGGCGAGAATTGGAATCCACGCTTAATGGCCCCGCTCACGCAGCCTGGAGCGTCGGTGAAGAGCGGCGAGTATCTGCTCGCGGTGAACGGGCGCGCGCTTCATGCGGATGACAACCTGTACTCCGCATTCGAAGAAACGGCCGGCAAACAAACCGAGATCACCGTAGGTCCGAATCCGGATGGAAGCGACTCGCGGACGATTACGGTAACGCCGGTCGCCAGCGAACGCGCCTTGCGCAACTACGCGTGGATCGAAAATAACCGCCGTGAGGTGGACCGCCTGAGCGGCGGTAAACTCGGTTACGTGTATTTGCCGGACACCGAGTACGGCGGATTCACGAACTTCAACCGCTACTTCTTCGCCCAGGTGAACAAACAAGGCGTTATTCTCGACGAGCGCTTCAATCACGGCGGACAAGTTGCGGACTACATCATCGACATGCTAAGCCGCAAACCGATGAGCATTCTCGTACCGCGCGACGGCAAAACGATGATCGACCCGCCGCTCGCGATCTACGGACCGAAGGTGATGATCATCAACCAGTTCGCGGGCTCGGGCGGCGATGCGATGCCGTGGTACTTCCGCAAGGCGCACGTCGGGCCGCTGGTCGGCGTACGAACGTGGGGCGGTTTGGTGGGCATCGGCGGTTACCCGCCGTTGATGGACGGCGGCGACGTCATGGCGCCGCGCATCGCGATCGGGGGCTTACACGGCAAATGGGAAGTCGAAGGCGAGGGCATCCCGCCGGACGTTGAAGTCTGGCAAGATCCGAAGTTGATTCGCGAGGGGCACGATCCGCAGCTCGAAGCGGCCGTCAACACGGCGATGGAGATGCTGCGCAAACATCCCATCCCGAACTATAAGCCGCCGGCGTATCCGGAACATGGCTTGTCGGTTCCACAGACGCCGTAGCTACGGGGACATCGCATAGCGAAAGAATGGCGCTTAACAGGCGCCATTCTTTTTTTCCATGCTCCTAAGGTCTGAAAGGCGGCCCGAGCGAAGTCGCAAAAATGATTACAAGAGTATGGCATGGCTGGACCAAGCC